>CALBJS010000210.1 GCA_937892995.1 uncultured Peptococcaceae bacterium
CTATTGAGGGTGCTAAAGGGGTTCTCTTAAATATCACTGGTGGACCTAATCTTACTTTGATGGAAGTCAATGAGGCTTCGGAGATTGTTGCCGAGGCGGCAGACCAAGAAGCCAATATTATTTTTGGAGCAGTAATCGATGATAGCTTGAAGGATGATTTGAGGGTAACAGTTATAGCCACGGGGTTTGACCAGAGAACGAGTTTCATTAAGAAGCCCAAAACCCACCAAGAGGGCAGTGGTAAGCAGGTAGAAAGAGAAAATCCCTTTAAAGACCATGTGGATATACCGAATTTCTTGAAATATAAAAGATAAGAAGAAAAGGTTCATACCAGCTTAATCTGGATGAGCCTTTTTAGTGTGCACTTGCTTTATAACTGTAAATCGCGTTTTGATCTGTTTAAAATCCTTAAGTAATGATTGGCTTCTCTTAAGACATGATCTGCTAAGAGCGGAATAATGATTGATTTAATTTTGCAGGTTAGTAACCCTTCTGTACCTGCTGCTTTAAAATCCCTTAAGGAACGAGTTGCTGTGATAGTATCTCTTGTTAAGCGACCAATATCTGTTTTATTTTGCACTGTACTAGGTACGTTTTGCTCAAGTCTATCAAATTGGTTTGCTAAATTCTCAGCCTTAATAATTAGACCGGACTCCATAGGATCAAGCAAATGGCGAATAAATTTAGCGTGTTCAGCCATTTGCCTATTCCAGAACTTTTCTTCTTCGATCGCTTCCCTAAGAAAATCAATTGCCATACGCCTTTGGAGGCGTATTAAATGTTGAACATAAAAAGTGGCTTCTCTCCGGATATGAATTATCAAAAGGGGGAAATTAAAGGTAAATAGTTTGCATTGCAGCATTCCTTCCAGTATGTTGGTCTTAAATTCGATCAAGGAATTGGTCAAGCCAATAGCTTTATGATTTAAAGCATTTACTTTTACCTCCAGTTGGGATTGATTGATACCTACATTAGGAGTCAGTTTGCTTTCTTCCAAAGTTATAGCCATTTCGATAGGAATACCGGAAAGATCCTGGGTAATTTGTTCTGCCCGTAAAGTCTTATCTGTTATCCATTCTCCCGAATGCAAGGCTTCTTCACTCACCTCCCCGTCAGCCAAGATTACAGCCTCTTTTAGGACCTCGGCAAATTGGCATTTATACATCTCTGCTTGATGAGCCCATGTTGCATCCTTCCCTACAAAACCTGCTTGTAGAAATAGGGAGTGTTCTTTCATAATCCGTCCGAAGAAGAGGTGTAATTCTAGTGACTCCCGCACAAAATCCCCTGGCATTAAAACTCCGTTCAAACCTATCCCTCCTTTTTTGTTCTTTATTTTAATCTTATTTCAGTCCAAATTATTTATTACGACCTTTTTTCCGAAAAGAAATGCTTGAATTCTGGAGAAAGGCAGCCTCCAGAAGGTATTATTATGACTGAAACGATTCTTTAATGGCCCGATCATTTACAATTGGCTATGGAGAGTTCCTAAGCAGAATAATTAAGAGCCGTCTCAAGTAGAGTTAGAGGGAGGCCCTTTTTTATTTGCCAGAATAGGCTAAGAACCAACATAAACTGTTTTTACTTTGCCAAAAAAATCGGCACTGGAACTAACTTAATGCGACAGGATTTATTTGCGGCACAAGGTATAATTTGTTAATGAGGAAAGTTTGGGTGCTGAAAGGATTTCCGGTATGGTTTACCTTGATATCGTACTCATCGTCAATGGAGCCATGGATACATTTCTATTATTATTTACTGCTTATCTTCTTCGTAAGAAGGTCTATTTTCTTAATATTTTCATGGCAGTCTTCTTAGGTGAACTTCCTATTATTTTCATCCTTTTTGAACTTTCAGGATTCATAGCTGTTTCCAAGATCCTTGTCCCCTTGGCCATGATAAGTATAGGGTTAAAAACGAAATCCATTGGTGACTTAACGAAAGGGTTGCTTTATTTTAGCCTTTTAGCAGCGGTCACCGGTGGGATCTATTATACGCTTTTTGGGTGGTTAGGCCTAAGGGACGGAGAAGGCCCCCTTCTTACCCTTAGTGATCTTTGGATTTTACCTATGATCGCTTTCCTGTTACTGGGGGGATATAGGGTTTGGGAAAGAATGCAAAAGGCTAACCTTTTTCTTGATAATATCCTCTATGATGCGGAATTATGTTTTGAGGATGATAGGAGTCTTAAGGTTAAAGCCCTCCTAGATACCGGAAATGAACTAAGAGATCCATTGACAGGAACCCCAGTGATGCTTCTCGAAGAGAAAGTCGCTCAAAAGGTGATATCGGAAAAAATTCGGCATTTTCTCGAATTACCTTGGAGAGAAAGTTCAAATCCCTGGTCATTTGTCTGGAAGGACGAGGAATATTGCAGGCAGAGGATGGTTTTTATTTCTGCTAAAGGAATTAATGGTCAAACATGGCTTCCAGGTATCCGCTTGGAGAAAGTTAAGATCAGCCAAGGAGGAAAAGAGTGGGAGCGTCCTGTTACGGTAGCTTTGGTCCCCCAGGTTCTCAGTTCGGAAAGCAAGTTTCAGGCCCTGCTTCATCCCGAACATATCCATAAATTTACCGGCAAGGAGGAGATTGCTTGAAAAATCGAATCATAACAACCCTTACTACTAAAGCTAGAAAATTTTTGGCATGGATAACTATTAAATTGAGTAGAGTACGAGAAGTATTTTATGTAGGAAGTAGTGAGGCCTTACCCCCGCCTTTAAGTACCGATGAAGAAGAAATCTTGATAAACAGGCTCGAGCATGGAGATTATTCAGTCAAAGATACGTTGATCGAGCGTAACCTAAGGTTGGTGGTTTACATATCAAGAAAGTTCGAAAATACGGGGATAGGGATTGAGGATCTTGTTTCTATTGGTACTATAGGTCTGATAAAAGCAGTTAATACTTTTGATCCTACCAAGAAAATCAAGCTCGCTACCTATGCTTCCCGTTGTATCGAAAATGAGATTTTGATGTACTTGAGGAGAAATAATAAAACTCGGTCTGAAGTCTCTTTTGATGAGCCTCTGAATATTGACTGGGATGGTAACGAATTACTCTTATCAGATGTTTTAGGGACAGAGAATGATATTATTTCCAGACCGATAGAAGAAGAGGTCGATCGACACCTTTTGGGTCAAGCTATGGCTAGTTTAAGTGAGCGAGAAAAATTAATAATGGAGTTAAGATTTGGGATGGGAGGAATTGAAGAAAAGACCCAGAAAGAAGTTGCGGATCGTCTAGGGATCTCTCAGTCCTACATTTCAAGGTTAGAGAAACGAATTATCAGGCGTTTAAGGAAAGAATTCATCCGCTTAGAGTAGTTGTCAGAATAACTTGACATTAGTCAGGGAATACTCTCCAGAGAATAACCACTAGAATAACCACATGGAGGGTATTTATTGATGGCCTTAAACAAAGTAGAGATTTGTGGAGTAAATACTTCTAAATTGCCCGTCTTAAGTGGTTCCAAAATGAAAGAATTATTTATTAAGTTTCAAGATGGAGACAAATCTGCACGAGAACAATTAGTTAGGGGGAATCTTCGTTTGGTTCTAAGTGTCATCCAACGGTTCAGTAATAGAGGAGAGCATGTGGATGACCTTTTTCAAGTTGGTTGTATTGGGCTTATGAAAGCGATAGATAACTTCGATCTTGGTCAGAATGTAAAGTTTTCTACATATGCTGTTCCTATGATTATTGGAGAGATAAGGCGTTATTTAAGAGATAATAATCCTATTAGAGTGAGTAGATCTTTAAGAGATATTGCTTATAAGGCTTTACAAGTTAGAGATAAACTTGCCACAGAATGTTCGCGGGAACCAACTATCAATGAGATTGCCGCTAAGTTAGAGATATCTCAGGAAGATGTAATTTATGCTTTAGATGCTATTCAAGAGCCTGTTTCTCTCTTTGAACCAATCTATCACGATGGGGGGGACCCAATCTTTGTGATGGATCAGATCGGTGATGATAAACAGTCAGATCGGATTTGGTTGGAATCCATTGCTATCCGGGAGGGAATGGGCAAACTGGGCGAAAGGGAAAAGAAGATTATTTCTCTCCGATTTTTCCAGGGGAAGACCCAAATGGAAGTAGCAGAGGAAATTGGGATTTCACAAGCTCAGGTATCACGATTGGAGAAAGCTGCCTTAAAGCATATGCGCAAACACGTGTGATGTGTGAAGGTGTTACAGCCTTCACGGGATGAAATTCTTTTATAAATTAGTAGTACTGTCTTTAAACCGAAGTACGATAATCATTAACCTATATTGGTGCGGTGCTACGCTTGACCTAATGCCGCGACGGTCAGAAAGACCTAATGCGGCGATGTCACGGATTACATAGAGCTGCGGTGCCAAGGACATGGAACACGATGTTCCTAATTTCAGCTATGCCACGGATAGTTAATAGCTGATGGCAAGGAGTGGCAAAGCTGATGGTTGTCTTGAGGGACAGGAATGTCCCTAATACCCTTCTCATATTATAAAGTGAGACTAGGAATGTAGTTTTTCAAAATAATTTCGCTTAGTCGAACTTAAATGGGTGAGAGGAGGGCTTTGCCATGAGAGTTTCTGAATTACGCATCTTAGAAATAATTAATATCGAGGATGGTCGACGTCTTGGTCCGATAATTGATTTAGATTTGGATTTGGAAAAAGGCATGATCAAAGGTATAATTGTCTTGGCACCCTCTCGGGGAAAAGGCTTTTTTGGTGGGGGTCGAAATGGGGATGTTTTTATTCCTTGGGATAAGGTAATTAAGGTAGGAGTAGATGTTATCTTGATAGATGGAAGGGACTTAATAAATTACGATTTTTAATTCCTTTGTATCTTAAGATTTTTGATATTTTTTCGATAAAATTAATATAAGGAGAATGAAAGAACCTAGATATGGATATTCGATATGAGGTAATTATTTATGGGATGGAAATGGAATAGAGGAAAAAGGCTAAGTTACCTGACCATCCCTGAATGGTCAGAAAAGGGTGTTAAATTGGCGTTTTCCACCAGAAACGGCGGGGTAAGCAAGAATCCTTACTCCTTCTTAAATTTGGCTTTGCATGTTGGCGATCGTCCAGGGGCTGTTTTGCATAATAGAAAACTATTTCTTTCTGAATTGGGTTGTTCATCGGAGAACTGTGTTACTGGTGAACAGGTACATGGTACAAAAGTTTTCCTGGTTACCGAACGGGATCGAAGTCGCGGAATGCAAAGGATGGAAGATGCTATCCCTCAGTGTGACGCTTTGCTTACCTTGACTGATGTAGGTCTCTTAAGTTATTATGCTGATTGTGTTCCCCTGTTTTTTTATTGCCCTTCAATTAGACTGGTAGGGCTTGCTCATGCCGGTTGGCAAGGGACAGCTAATAGAATCGTGAAGGAAGTACTGGCTAAGATCAAGTCTATAGGTGGCTTACCAGAAGATTGTTTGGCTGCTATCGGGCCCTGTATCGGAGCTTGTTGTTATGAAGTTGGGGAAACTGTGGTCTCAGTTTTTAAAGAAAATTTTAACGATCTTTCTATGCTTACTGAATTAGCTGAAGGTAAGTATAAGTTGGATTTGGCTAAGGCTAATCAGATGCAGCTTATCTCCGAAGGGATTCCACCTAAAAATATTTATAATGCCGGGATGTGCACAGCCTGCCATTCAGAGCACTTTTATTCTTATAGGAGAGATGGAATTACAGGCAGGATGGCTGCTTTCATCATGAAGGAGACCTAAAATAATGCCTAAGGGGTCAGGAAGAAAACCGAATTATTTAATGATAATGAGTATAGTGTTATTAGTGGGCTTTGGTTTATGGAATTACTACTCAAGTTGGGTGGTTAGTCAACTTTCTTTAGAGATCGTCCGTCAAGGCTGGGTAAAACATGAGAAAACAGTAAAAGGAGTATTCGCTAATACTGAAGTTGTATTAACGGCTCCTGCAGAAGGTAAAGTTATTTTGTTTCCGGAAGAAGGTCGGAGGCTTAAGAAAGGTGAAACAGTAGCAAAACTGGAATCCTCAGGTGTTGACCATGGGCCTTCTAGGGAAGGGGTATTAGTGACAGCTCCAATCTCAGGTTTGTTCTATTCTGCTAGGGATGGTCTTGAACAAGTTATAACTCCCGAAAGCCTAATGAGTATGGAATTGGATGGTTTGTTATCTCAAGTTGGAAATCTCCAACAATCTACGGAAAATGATAAGAACATAATAAGCAAACATTCTCCGGTAGGTAAGATGGTCAATAATCTTTACCCTAGTTGGGCGTTCGTCTATCTAGAGACCACGGATAACGTGAAGAAGGATGATATCGTTAAGTTTAGCGTTGAAGGCGAGGAATATACAGGAACTGTGATGAAATTATCTGGAAATCCTCAGGGAGCAGTGGTGCGTTTTTCTCAATATGTGAAAGGAACAACCGAGAAAAGAATCAAAGATGTGATCTGGATTAATAAACCGCCATCGAAGGGATTGTTGGTACCCACGAGATCATTATGTACTTTTGGTGAAGAAAGAGGCGTTTATTATAATAGCGAAGGGATAGCCCGTTTTAAAAATGTCCGGGTATTGGACTATAATGATGATGTAGCTTGTATTAGTGGCCTTCCTGAGGGTGTTCAGGTAATTACCAACCCAAGGAAAGGTATCGAAGGTTTAACTCTAAGGATAAAGATTTAAGAACATCATTTTTTTTAACAAAAAGCAGGGGAATAGCGGGTTGTGTAGAACATAATAAAGACGCAGGTTAAGAAGGATAGGACTAGATAATGAACATAAACGAGAATCTCACAGATATTAGGCAAAAAATTAGAATAGCAGTAGAAAGATCAGGGCGTAGAGTAGAAACAGTTAAGATAGTTGCCGTTACGAAGACTATCCCCGTGGAAAATATTCAGGAGGCTTATCAAGTAGGACAGAAGGTTTTTGGCGAAAATAGGGTGCAAGAGTGGCAGAAGAAGAATATTTTACTTCCTGCCGATTGTGAATGGCATCTGATCGGCCGGCTTCAGACTAACAAAATAAAATATTTGGACTCTAATGTAGCTCTGATCCATTCTCTAGATCGATTTTCTCTCTTAGAAAAACTTAATGCCGAAGGGGAAAAACGTCAGATTATCTGGAAAACTCTTATTCAAGTGAATGTCGCTAAGGACGATGCTAAAGCAGGTTTGGAAGTAGAAGAAGTTAATGACTTTTTAGAAACGGTCAGAGATTATCCCTATGTCCAGGTTCTAGGCCTGATGACTATTGGAAAATTCAATGCTTGTCCTGAAGATACCAGGGGATACTTTAGAAAGTTAAGAGAGATTAGAGATGCACTGATAAGAAAGGATATTAGGAATAAGGAAGAACTGCCTCATCTTTCAATGGGGATGAGTCAGGATTATGAGTTGGCTGTGGAAGAAGGGGCGACAATCGTTCGTATAGGAAGTTCGATTTTCGGGTCAAGGAATTAACTGTATGAAATAATGTTTTTTACCACAATATTGGGAAATAGTATAATCAGAATATATTTTTTAGGAAGAGAAATATTTAATAAGAATAGGGGGATGAAAATGGCGAGTATCTTTGACAGATTCATAGGGATTATGGGCTTTGGTGATGACGAAGATGAAGAGGAGTTTGTTTCTGGGGAAAGGCAAGAAGATTATTCCGGCTGGGAAGATAATAAATTAAGAGGTGTAAATACCCGGGAGAGCATTGCAAGAGAACCTTTGCTTAAGGAATCTTTCTCTAGGGAGATCCCCGTGAGAGAGAGCTCTTCAAAAAGAAAATCTGCTTCGGTAGTAAGTATCCATACTCAAAAACAAGTTAGAGTAATCGTAGTTGAGCCGGTTTCTTTCGAAGAGGCCCAGGGGATCGCAGAACATCTTAAAGCAAGAAAATCAGTGATACTGAATTTAGAAAGAACGGATCCTAATCTTTCCCAAAGGATAGTGGACTTTATTAGTGGTACTACATATGCTATAGGTGGGAATATGCAAAAAGTTGGTAACGGGATTTTTCTATTTGTTCCTAATAATGTTGATATCAGCGGGGAACTCAGTTATAAAGCCGGTGATAAAGATTTTTCGTGGCCGAAGATAAATAGCTGATTAATTGTGGCACTAGCTCATACCTGATCGTTAGGAGGTAATTAATATTTCTACCCTTTATTGGATATTTCAAGTAACAAATATGGTATTCATGATCTTGCAATGGGCTATTATTATTCGGTGTTTTCTTTCTTGGATTCCTCATTCACCGTATAATCCTATAATAAAGATTGTTTATGATGTAACGGAACCCATTCTTAAGCCTTTCCGGATGATCAGAATAGGCGGAAGGGCTGGAATGATCGACTTTTCTCCAGTCTTTGCGATTTTAGCTTTGATGTTAATCAGATCTTTTGTACTTTATCCGATCTTTAACCTCATAGCGAAGTTGCTGATATAAAGTAATGTAGAATTATTATGATTAATTAATTATTATGATTAATTAACTCTGTTGCTTATTTAGATTTAATTGTTACTTTCCATTGAAGGTAATATTTTATATAATATAATAAGTGAATTAATAATACTTGAAAAACATTGATGAGGAAGTATCTTGACTCTAACTACTTTAACAGCGAGCAGGGCTGGTGGGAGCCTGTAAAGTACGTCCAAGATAGATCACCTCGGAGTGACTAGCTGAAAATAGCAGTAAGCCGGTCCGGTTAGTTCCCGTTATCGAATAGTGAGCGTCCTGGTATATTAATTATTTAAAAATATTGTATTATCAAAAGGCTATT
>CALBJS010000211.1 GCA_937892995.1 uncultured Peptococcaceae bacterium
TTAAAGAACCCACTATTTCCATATCTTCAAGTTCTTCCAGAGCTTGAAGATCCAATAAATGATCTCCTGCTCATCGCATAATTTTTGGCCTTCTCAATGAGATTTGCCATGAGTCATTCACCTCCACTAATTTAAAGAACCCACTATTTCCATATCTTCAAGTTCTTCCAGAGCTTGAAGATCCAACACCAGATAGCCTTTGAGAATTCTCGCCATCCCTTGATAAAAACCATATTGGGAATTTTCTATCACGTTTATAGAAAAGTCCGGAACCCATTTAAGCAAATGTTCCTGTAAAAAGTCCTTTTGGTCTTGCACTATTTCAGCCAACCTTCTAAAATCCTCAGTTTCTAATATCTTCAGAGACCGATTGCTTAGCTGAAACATAAAATCCAATTCTAAACCCAGATGATCATCAGCTTCCTGTTTAAAGTGCTTAGGTAAAAGTCCGTATTTAAGATAGACTTGCCTTACTTCTAAAGTCTGCTTTTGAAACAGAAGACGCTCTTGGCTAAGATAAGCCGATTCCCAGGGTGGAGCGGGCAGTTCATATGGTCCGATAAACAGGCGGGTATAATCCAATCGCAAATCTATATACATATCTTCATTATTTGAATCATATTTTTTAAAAAAGTCGCTAACCTGCCGAACCCCTTCCTGAATATTCCCGTCTTCCCAAATAAAAGGAAAAGCTTCTATTAATCCCTTTTCTACCAGATTGAAAAGAAATTCCCGGCTCGGTTCGTCTAAGAAAGTCCTCCGCAACAAGTCATAAGCAAAAACGCGGATCTCCAGCAATGATTTAATCCCTTCCAATTCATTTTCTTTTTTCATTGACTCACCACCTTATGTACATTATCTCACAGGTCGTTTTGTAAAATTTTACGAAAATCTGTGCTCATTTTTGTGAATCCATACAATAAAATGAAGGAATGCCCAGAATTTGTGGGACATCCCTTCTCAGTTAAATGCTTATTCTATTGGCTCTAATGTTCTAGTGTTCTAGTGTTCTAGTATTAGTTCTAAAGTCAAACAGGCGAGATTCTTATAAAAAGTAGTTTTGGCACTCTCTTGAATTCTATCTGTAAAATTCATAATCCACTTACTTAGGTAATTATTAAGAAACTCTTCTTTTTTCATCAGCCATTGATCGTTCCCTGTCGTAACATATTGAGCAGTAAGATAGTACATAAATTCTAGTTCGGTTACAATATGGTCGGGAGGCTGTTTAAACTTATTGGATAAGTTAAGTCCCGCCTGGCGGTAAAATTGTAACACTTCCATGGTAGAATCGCCCATGATGCGTCGTTGACCATCCAAATAGATTGAACCGTAAGGAGGGGCTAACAGATCGAAAGGACCGATAAACAGTTTTGCATGATCTATGGTTAAGTCTTGAAGCATTGATGTACTAGCGGACAAGCTTTTCATTCCTGATACTAATGGAATCAGGTCAGGTTTAAGACTCTGTAAATTTTGCCCTAAGAGGGTTAATATTTCGTCAAACTCTTCCGTGGGTGGACTATAGAGCAGAGAGAGTAGTTTATAAATATTAGCTGTTTGGATTAAATCCGTTTGATTCAAACTGTTTTGGATTAATTCTTGATTATGAATGGGAGAGGCCATCGCTAATCCAACCTTTCTACTTGTTAAGCCTATTTAAAAGCTACGAATATAAAACACTTTGGGCTTGGTTCCGGCGTGGGGCTTTAACTGCCTGGAACAATATTGGGCAATAAGTTTATTCACTTCACTTGCCGAATCATCAAAGTCGCCAACAGTTCTTGCACCTGCAGGGCAGGAATCCACACAGTAAGGTTGCTCCCCTTTAGCTAACCGATGGTCACATAAGGTACATTTTTCCACAATACCTTTGGACCTGATTCCTTCATATGTTGCGGCCCTATCAGGGTTATAGTAAGGAATTGGGGCTCCAACTTCTTGAGCCGTTTCTTGCCCCGAGGCAGTTCCTTTATCGATAACTGATGCTAAATCTCTCCAGAAAGCGTGAGGTGCATTATAATTAAAGGAAATAACTTCGTAAGGACAAGCCTGCATACAGCTTTTACAGCCTATGCATTTCTTGGGATCATGCAAGGTTAACCCTTTGTCATCCTTATGCATAGCCTTAGTGGGGCAAGACTTGACGCAAGCTGCATCATCGCAATGATTACATAGAGTAGGTACAAACTCATACTTTACGTTGGGAAAGACCCCCGTAGTATCCTTCAAATGATGAGCCCAAAAAATATCGCGGTCAACATTATTTTCATTTTTGCAGGTGATGCCACATGCTCCACAGCCCACACATTTATGCAAATCAATCACCATTCCGTATCTTGCCAATTGTATTCACCTCCATATTTTAAATTATACCTTTTCTATCTTGATTCGGGTTACGCCGCCATGACGAGCCGTACTTCCACTTAATCTCTCCCAATCAGCAGGAAGAATCTCATTGTTATTCCCCCCCCGAGGAGTTCGTTTGCCATAATCTAAGGAAGCGACTTTACCATAGGCCCAGTGGCCCTGGCCATAACATTTGGCAACGGTTCCCGGCCGGACCCCTTCCCATAACTTGACAGCACAGGTAATACTCCCTGTGGGTGATGTAATCCTAATCTTATCTCCGCTCTGGATGCTTAGCTTTGCCCCATCAATAGGGTTAATCTTAGCTACATCATTCCAGGCTTCATCTCCAGGATCAACATCCTTAAACTCCTGATACCAAAGAGTATTCGCTGAACGAGCTTCCCTGTTAAGTCTGGAACGGTGCTCAAAGAAAATAAAGGGATATTCGGAGGCTTCTCCCCAACGGAAAGGTTCTTCGTAGTGAGGAACAAAGGCAAGCTCGCCACGAGCAAGGTATTTGGTGGCTTCCATAATATCATCAACGTTTGTTTTGTGTTTTTCGGCATGGCTTTCAAGGGCCTTCTTTAGGGTCTCACTATAGAATTCAAACTTCGTAGTTTCCGTTCCAAAATCTTCCCAATTTTTGAAGTAAGAAGGCTCAATCGAATTCCAGACTCCTTTATCCACAAAATCCTGCCAGCCGTTCAAGGTATCTCCTTTTTTCTCTTTGCTGGGATCCCAGACACCCTGGGTATAATACTTGAGTGCAAACATATTAAATTCCATAGAGGTTGTTGGAGACTTACCCGTTTCCGGGTCTTTAAATTCATTTTTAAAATACTCAATAAGATTTGGGAATCCTTTTTTAGCCAGGGACTCCGCAAGCAGCCAACTAACTTCACCTTCATCTATCCGCACATCCCAGATAGGCTCAACGACCCGTTGCTGAATGGAAGCAAAAGCGATCTTATTCGCTTTAGATTTGTTAAAGGACCATTTTTCAAAGACACTCATTGCCGCCGGCAGAACGATATCAGCGTATTGAGCCATTTCAGAGGGGTTTGTCGTGATATGAACGAGGAAGGGCAGTTGTTCCAAGGCTTTTTCCCAGCGTTGGGCACCTGTACAGGAGAACGGGTGATTACACCAGTAAGCGATTGCCATTTTAATTTCATAGGGGTCTTTATCCAACATGCCATCGGCTACCCGATTGGTTAATACTCCTCCACCGGATTTTCCACTCTTCAAAGCAGGGAATTCCTTGTATCCCCGCTGGTCAATTTTTTTGTTCTTGGTGCCTTTTTTAGAAACAGCGTCCTGGTAGACTTCATAACTTGGAAGTTTACCGGTAGGAACACTTGACCCCCTTAGAGTACCTCCAACATTTTCTACAGACCCTACCAAGGCATTAAGGGCATGGGCTGCCATCGCACTATACCCTCCACGAACTTGCATAGCGGTGCCGGGGGATAACCAGGAAATAGCATAGGGAGCAGCTTTAGCAAATCCCCGGGCAACACGGATAATTTGCTCGGCAGGGACTCCAACCCGTTCAGATGCCCATTCCGGAGTGCGATCTTTTAATTCCAGATTCCACCACTTAACCAACCCGAAGGTACGCTTTTCCTCGAATGATTCCTCAGAAATGCTCTCTCCCTTTTTAAAGAGGTTAACCCCCTCCTTGAAATCACCAACAAATTCCTTATTCCATAATCCTTCAGCCAGAATGACGTGAGCGATGGCGACAGCTAAGGCACCGTCTTCACCTGGAATAACCGGCATCCACTCTTGAGCTTTGGCAGCTGATGCCGAAAGGCGGGGATCAATCGCCACAACGGTCGCTTGGTCTAGAACCTGCCCCCAAACATTAATGACATGGGGGACTTGCCGGTTCGAAGCAACTGGGTCAGCCCCCCAGAGTAGAACATACCGGGTTTCTGCCAAATCATAATCCCGATAATCCCAGTAGGCTTCCGTATAATAGGGGCCGAACTTTTCTGCTTCCGCACAGATTGAACTATGGGAGATATTATTCGGAGAACCGAACACTTTCGTAGTGGCATCATAGAAAATATCAGCCATTCCGGAGTAACGTCCTCGCAAGAGAAGATATTTCTCCGGCTCATTATTATTTCGAAGTTCCATCATCTTATCTGTAATGGTGTCAATCGCCTCTTCCCAGGTAATAGAGACAAATTGAGGATCTTCCGTGCGGCCCTTCTTTGGATTTGTACGTTTCATGGGCACTTTGACTCTGTCCGGGTCATAGAGTTGTTGAATGGCCAAATGCCCGCGTGGACAGGTTTTCCCATGGGCCGCTTTACTGTTCGGGTTTCCTCTGACTTTGATTACACGTCCATCTACGACATATGCTTGAATTGCACACCAAGTTGTACACCCTTGACAGAGTGTACTAAGCCATTTTCCTTCAACAGAAGTCGATGTGTTTTCATCTTGGGCTAAAGCTTTAAGAGCCGGCAAACCTGTTGTTCCGGCAACAAGAAGACCGGTCGCCGCTGAAGCTTGCAGAAATCTTCGGCGTGTCATCTTCATGGAGTTCCACCTCGCTTAAATTTTTTCTGTAATATCTTTTTAACTTAAAAAGGAATTGGGAATTTTATTTGTCCGGCTGCAATAACGATATATTTAAACGTAAATCCTCCTACAATGACCAGTGATGAAAGAACAACAGCCATCCCTTTGGACATTTCAGAAGTCCTGTCTTTTATTAGAGAGTAGAGGCTGCCCAGGATAGGAATAATCAACCCAGCCAGCAGGACAAAGCCAATCCATAATCCGCCGAACTGATCCATCATGTTGTTGGCTGTAGCTGCAGTTTCCAGCCCTCCACGACTAAGAGATACCTGCCAGGACAATACAAGAATCAACTGAAGAGTAGTTAAGATACAAAAGAGGACAGTAAAATTAAATCCTTTTCCATCTGAAGCGGAAGCAACTTCCTTGGCCATTTTTTGGGATACTCCCCAAGACATTCCCAGCTCTTTGATTAAGAGTATGAGTGCCGTACCGCCTAATAAGGAAGATACAAAAAATAAAGCTGTTACCATCCCGCCGATCCAAAGAGGGCGACCGAGGGAAGCGAGTAAGAGACCGTGATATACTCCTACAAAGATAGCGAATATGGTTCCAAATCCCCAAACTACCCTAAAGAAAGATCCCGAAGTGTTATTTTTGAAGTAGAGCCAAGCGTAGATTAGGGAAAGTACCATAAAGGCTACTTGAAATATCCCTCCCCAAGAGGTCACAGATTGAATATTAAAGTTATAAAGTGTTGAGAGAAATCGTTCAGGCCTACCAAGTTCACTTAGTAAAAATAGAACCCCTACTCCGACTAAAACCGGAGCAAGATAAGCACCTATTGCTGCAAGTTTACGATAACGGTTTTTCCCATAGGCAGTGAGTAGAACGGAGAGAAGAAATAATCCTATTCCCAATCCCCCGAGGAATAGATCAAGAGTCACACGGATGTCCCATGGAGCATGCCATTCCATACCTTTACCTCCTTTGAATTTGTGATTAATTTCATTATTTACCATTTTAGCTAAGATGTAAATCGGTAAGAACCCTGAATGCATCAGGGATTTCACTGATAGTAGTCAGCATATTCCTAACATTCAATTTGGTTGTTCCTTGAGACCCTTATTCTTCAGAAGGTTAAAAAAAGACAATGTAGGGGATTTCCCTTACATTGTCTTTTTTACTTCTATACGTCAAATATAACCATGATCAATAGCATAACGTACCAGGCCAGAACGTTTTTCACAGTGAAGCTTTCCCATGATCCGTGACTTATGTGTCTCAACCGTTTTAACACTGCGTTGAAGGGATTGTCCAATTTCTTTATTGGTATATCCAAGAGCAATAAGCTTCAATACTTCTTTTTCTCTTTCGGTCAAGACTGAATCTGAATCTTTTCCACCCTGCACAGGGAGATACATCGATTTTACTAACCTCTGTGACAAATTTGGATCAAGATAAATTTCTCCTTGGGTAACCTCTCGAATAGCTAGTAGCAGCTCTGTATCTGCTGCTTGTTTCAGGGCATAACCGCTAGCTCCTTTTTTCAAAGCCTTCTGCAGATATTGTTTGTCCGAATGCATTGTCAAAATCAATACCTTAGACGTACAATTCTTCTTAATCTTCTCTAATGCTTCAAGTCCACCCATGTCAGGCATTGAGATATCCAACAATATAATATCAGGATTTAATCCTTTTGCTTTTTCTACAGCCTCTAATCCCGATTTGGCCTCCCCAATAACAATCATATCCTGTTGTAGATTAAGCAGCAATTTAAGTCCACTTCGTAGTACAGCGTGGTCATCCACCAGCAAGAGCTTGATCCGACTCCGCATCTACCTCACTCCTTTC
>CALBJS010000212.1 GCA_937892995.1 uncultured Peptococcaceae bacterium
GGCCAAGCATGTTTGGGGGCAGGATCCTGTCGGCCAGGGAACACAGACCAATCTTTGGCAAGACGTTGCCCGCAATACCGCTATGTTGCTCTACTGGGGCTGTGATCAGGAAACTACAACTTGGGGTTGGTCCGGACAGCAGGCCAGCCGCTTGAGCTACTGGTTTACCGAATTGGGAATAAAATCAATCTACATTTGTCCGGATTTAAATTATGGAGCGGCTGTTCATGCTGATAAATGGATTCCCGTAAGGCCCAATACGGATGCAGCCCTACAGTTGGCCATTGCCTATACCTGGCTGACTGAAGATACTTATGACAAGGACTATATTGCTACCCATGCCCATGGGTTCGAGGAATTTAAAAAATATGTCCTTGGTCAAGAAGATGGGGTGGAAAAAGCACCTCAATGGGCAGCAGAGATATGCGGAGTGCCTTCACGGACCATAAAAGCTTTAGCACGAAAGTGGGCCAAAGATGCTACTACAATTGTCCATAGTAATGGGGGATCATATATCAGATCGGCCTACGCCACAGAACCAGGGCGGTTGGAAGTATGCCTCCTAGCCATGCAGGGCTTAGGCAAACCGGGTCGAAATCAACTTAAAATGATTGAGTGGGGCCTTTTTGGTATGAAGGAACAAATCCCACATCCTCGACCTGAAGTAATACCCGAGGTTTCAGGGGCTTATCAAGGTTGGTATTTTGTGCTACCCAAACAATTTATACCGAAAACTCTTATCCCCGACGCAATTTTAAGCGATAAACCGATTACCTGGTATGGAACAACCCTTGCTGGTTGGCCACGGGAGGATCAATTCATTCAATTCAGGTATCCGGTTGAGGAAGGCGGTTCGGAAATCCATATGATTTGGACCGATTCACCCTGCTGGACAACTTGCTGGAACGGTGGGAATAAGATGATAGAGGCCCTGCACTCCCCCAAGATTGAGTGTGTAGTGGCCCAGCATCCCTGGATGGAAAACGATTGCTTGTTTGCGGATATTATTTTGCCAATAAACACGAAACTGGAAGAAGAGGATATCGGAGTAGATATTTTCAGCGGACAATTTAATAGTATTTTTTATGAAGGACGCTGCATTGAGCCTATTGGCGAGTCCAAAAGCGATTATGAAGCAGTTGGTGAGGTTGCCAAAAAGCTCGGTCTTTATGAAGAGTATACTAAAGGAAAAACCATTGAAGACTGGATTAAAGCAGGCTTTGAACAGTCCGGCATAGCGGACAGAATCAGTTACGAAGAGTTTAGAGAAAAACAATACTTCATGGTGCCAACAGCAGAAGGCTGGGAAAAAGATCCGGCAGGGTTTGCTCCCTTTTATGAAGATCCTCAAGCAAACCCCTTACAAACTCCTACGGGTAAACTGGAGTTTTATTCCGAAGGTCTGGCCCAGCACTTCCCCGATGATCAGGAAAGGCAGCCTGTACCGCACTGGATTCCCTTTGGAGAGTCACATCAGGAAAGTTTATTACACCCCAGATCCGAAAAATACCCTTTCCTGATTGTTTCCAACCACCCGCGCTGGAGGGTTCACGCCAATCTGGATGACGCTACCTGGTTGCGGGAAATTGGCACCTGTAAGGTCAAAGGTCCGGATGGGTATATGTATGAACCGGTGTGGATCAATCCGGTTGATGCTAAAAAACTGGGGGTTGTCAGTGGAGATATCGTCAAGCTTTATAATGAACGAGGTATGGTTCTTGGTGGTGCCTACGTTACCGAGCGTATTATGCCCGGCGTTATTTACCAGGATCATGGTGCCAGATTAGATCCCTTATGTGCCGGCAAAATTGATCGGGGTGGGGCTAACAATCTGATCTGCCCCAAAGCGGTCACCTCCAAAAACTGTGCAGGTGAAGTGACCAGCGGGTTCCTGATAGCTGTGACCAGAGGGGATATCAACGAGTTGAAAGCGGAATATCCAGAGTCTTTTGCTAAAAAATATGACCGGGATGCAGGGCTTGTCATTAATTCCTGGCTAGAAGGGGATGAATAGCATGAAGGTATTTGTGATCGATATTGCCAAATGTAACGGTTGCCACAACTGCCAAGTAGCTTGTAAAGATGAACATGTCGATAATGACTGGTTGCCGTACGCTAAGCCTCAGCCGGATACAGGCCATTTTTGGCTGAAGGTTAATGAAATAGTGCATGGGCAAGTGCCGAAAGTAAAGATTGAGTATGTTGCTACACCATGTATGCATTGTGCTAATGCACCATGTATCAAAGTAGCCGAGAATGGTGCTGTTTATAGACGGGATGACGGATTAGTCATTATTGATCCCGAAAAAGCCAAAGGGCAAAAACAAATCGCTGATGTCTGCCCGTATGGGGCTGTGTATTGGAACGAAAAATTAGAGATTCCCCAAAAATGTACCGGCTGTGTGCATCTACCGGCTGAGGGGAAAGAACCGCGCTGTGTCGACGCTTGTCCGACGGGAGCCTTATTGTTTGGCGACGAAAGCGAATTTGCGGATCTCCTAGCCCGGGCTGAAGTTCTGAAGCCGGAGTTTGGCTTGCAGCCAAGAGTTTATTATCTGAATGTGCCAAAATTATTTGTAGCCGGTGAGATCTATGACCCCGATTTGGACGAATGCCTGGCTGATGTGGAAGTAACCCTAACGGATGAGCAAAGCGGCAAAGTCCGGATAGAAAGAACCGACGAATTTGGCGATTATTGGTTTAAGAAATTAGCCGCCGGGAGCTATACTCTTAAAGTTGTGAAAGAAGGGTATAAACCTTTTGAAAAGAACGGAATTAATGTCGGGAAAAGTTTAAAGATGAAAGATATTGTTTTGACTCAAGCAAAATAATCTGGGTGCCCCCTTCTGAAGAACTCTACATTGGCCGCAAGTTATTTCAGGCAGGGACTTAGGGGCAATGGATAGTCTAAGGAAGGGGGCTAAACAAAAATATTATCAAATCAAGTTGTAATCTGTGCTTTATAGGAAGCTATATTTAATATTAAGCGGTTTTAAGGGCACGGATTTTGTCTAGATTTGTGTCAAGGAGGGAAAAAAGATGAGGGAAACAGTAGAACAGAAAGCTTCTTCTTATCGCTGGCTAGTATTATTAGTAATTTTCTTTACGCATATCACCTTAAATATTTTAATTTTTCAAATCGGTGGTTTAGCCAGTCTGCTTATACCGGCTTTGCAAATTCTGCCCACCCAGCTGGCTATGGTTTTATCCATTCCCATGTTAACCTGTGCTATCTTTGGTATCCCCGCCGGTGGTTTGGCGGATCGTTTCGGTGTTAAAAGAGTAGTGGGAGTCGGTTTGATACTTAGTACAATAGGAAGTTTTGGTCGGATCGGGGCTAATAGTTTCGGCGTCCTATTAGCTTGGATGTTTATCCTCGGCTTTGGTTTAGCCTGTCTCAATGCTAATGCGGTCAAAATATTAGGTGCTTGGTTTCCTCCCCGGCAAATAGGACTGGCTATGGGGATTTATGTCGCCGGTGCTTGTACAGGGATCACGATCGCTTTGGCGACTTCGGCACTTTTCTCGTCTCGGCAAAGTGCTTTTACAGCCTCTGCGATTATGCTTCTAGGTGCGACAGTCTTATGGCTATTATTTATTAAGTCCAAACCCGCGGATGCCCCCGATCTTCCCCTTCAGCCATTTACCGAATATTTGGGCGTAGCGGCCAAAAGCAAATATGTCTGGATTGGTGCAACAGCTTTGTTCTTCATGATGGGCACGTTTGTTACCCAAAGCGGGTTTTTACCCAATGCCCTGACGCAAGGGAAGGGAATTGAC
>CALBJS010000213.1 GCA_937892995.1 uncultured Peptococcaceae bacterium
TGGCTGATATCGGCAGGACAGCCAGACAGCAAAATGTCCTTAAGGCTGTAGCCAAGGAAACTCTCCAGGCCAGTACTATTACTAAGTTACCGAAATTAATACCTCAGATTATGGATGTGGTAGAGACAGACCTGAAACTGGCGGATATGCTTAAGCTTTCCAAAGTCGCTGCTTCTTTTGATAGTTCTAATATTGTCAACCAGACCTTGCCAGGAGTTGGCTTATACCTTGATCATATAAGTTACTGGGAAGTAAACAGAGAACTAGTTAGAGAAATTTCTCAAAACCTACTTTTGGGAATAACTACGGATAAAGTTTTTGATAACTTGGTTCTAGACCTCCTAGACCCGGCTATCAAAGCTCATATTACGGTACCCGGTAGTTCCAAAGATCCTAATGGAACTAAATCCCCCGGTCATAAGGATTCTAATGATAATCCTCCTAATCCTCCTAATCCTCCTAATCCTCCTATAAGTGATCCTAATCAAAATTCTGATAATAATGAGCCTGACCAAGATTCTCCGCCAGATAACAATGGGGATGCTAATAACCGGGAACCGGATGACAAAGATGAAAGTGATCATGAAAGTGGCGGTGGAATTCCGGTTGAGGATGTCGGGGACCTTGTCACTACTAAGCAAAAGACATATCAATTTTTCTAAATATTAAGTTAATATAGACAAGGACTGGTAAAATCATTTAAAATAATAGATAATAATATTGTATTTACTTAAAATGCAATATTATTTTTTTCATTCCTTTAAAAATACTGTTTTACATATAACTAGTTTAATTAGTTAACAAGATTTTTACCTTAATGGGACTAAAGTCCTGGCAAAATAGAAGAATAATCCTAAGGAAGAGGAGGGCGAGGTAGAATGAAGGAGATAATCACTACAGGGAAGTCACTAGAATCTATTAGGCAAGAATGGTCATTGGAATGGTCTTGTTCACCTGAAGAGCTCATTCTCGAAGTAATCGATAAACCTGGTGTCTTTAGGCGTTCTTGGAAAGTTAGAGTGAAATTACCTGAAACTGCTTCAGACGAAACTATTCCTGAAGATACCGGAGTTTCTTGGGATGGTATAAAATATACTATTTTTCCGGGAAGACAAGTGGAGACCATAGTTCCTTTTCCTTTAGCCGGAAGGCTAGTGCATGAGGCCAAAGAGATAATGAAGGAGTTTAGTGTTCAAAAAGGAGATACTTTTGAATTCCATCCCGAGATAAAAGAGGGAGGATTGACTTGGGATATTGAGGTTTTATCTGATGGTAGTAAAGCCCTGGCTAAAGTTAAGCATGAGCATTCAGGTAGATATGTATTAGCCGGTGAAATACCAAAGCTAAAAATGCTCCCTCTGGAAAGATTTATTACTTGGGAAGCATTACCCGATTCAGGTGAAATTCGGACTGAAGAAGATTTAAAGAGGGAGTTAGCCGAAAAGGGAATCATTTACGGAATAAGGCCCAATATTTGGGTAGAATTTTTAACGATAGATGGAAGAGGCGAAGTTTTAGTAGCCGAACATACTCCACCAGTGCAACCTATTCAGCCGCAATTAATTGATTTTGTAGGTGAGCCTGTTTTTGAAGACGGAGAGGACGAAGAGAAAATTGATTTTTTTGGATGTAAACTAAGGATTTGTGAAAAAGATGAGATCTTGGCCAGAAAGATTCTTGGAAAAGAAGGGACACCAGGGGTGGATATTTTCGGAAATATTATTTCTGTTGACAAGATTAAGGACTTTGGTTTTAAACTTAAGAAAAATGTTTATCTATCTGAAGATGGACTGGAAGTGAAGGCCTCATGTCCCGGTACTCCACTAAGGGGCAATAATTATACCTATCTTGTCGAACAAGCCTATATACTTAACAAAGATGTTGATCTGGAGATAGGCAGTATTGATTTTCCGGGCGATGTGAATATTGGCAAAGATGTCAAGGATGGGTTTTATATTTACTCTGGCGGTAAGATTTCTGTTCAGGGCTCTGTTTCCGGTGCAAGTCTCAAGGCCGAGACAGGACTTGTAGTTAAAAATAATATAATTGCCAGTAAAATTATGATCGGGGAAAAACACGTCTTTCGCTCTCAATTCTTTAAAGGTTTACAGGATGTTGATGAGGAGCTTTACTTATGTTTAGCTCAAGTCGAGCAGCTTCAAAATATATCAGGTAATACGAATGCCGGTCAGCTTTTAAAAATTGTATTGGAAAAGAACTTTCAGCAATTACCTAAAAAAAGCGAAGACTTAGAAAAACTTCTCGATAATAAGGACCCGGATTATATTTCCCAAGAACTAGAAGTCGCAATCCGAACAATTAAACATTTTCTCGTGGGCCTTGGTCCTCTCCAACTTAAAAACCTGCTTTACTTGAAGAACTCCCTAAAAGTAGTAGATCATTTTCTGGAAAACAAATACGATCTTATCCCGGAAAGCGTGGTCTGTGATACCAATTATGTTCAAAATTCCGAAATTAGCTGTGCGGGCGATTTAATATGTAAGAAGGGAATCTATAATTCTACAGTTAAAACAGAGGGTAACCTCAAAATTCATGGGGTTTGCCGTGGCGGCGAAATCACTTGTGCTGGCGATGCTTACATTTGGGAACTTGGGGGTTCATATATGAGTCCAACTATTTTGAGATTAGCTAAGAACAGTCACCTAACTGTTGAGTATTGCCATTCAAATATCATAATCTATCTGGGTAAAGAGCTAGTAAGAATTGATGAAGATGTCCAGAAGCTGGAAATCTATAGAGAAAAGACCGCCCTTCAGGTAGAAAAAATAAAGTGGGATGGTAGGAATTAATAGCAAAAGAGGGCTAACTTCCCCATGCTTTACCTTATCTTCTCTAACAGGCGACTGGCATAGGGAAGTAGCGGAAGGGCAAGAAGAGAAGATACCAGATTAAAGACGGTATGGGCATTGGCTACTTGCCTACTTAGGCTGCCCCCCAGACTATTGATAATTTCGGCAAGAGCGGTAATAAACGGATAGAAGATAAGAACCCCGAAGACATTGAGGAGGACATGGAAGATAGCTACCCTCTGAGCGGCCCTGGACGTGAAAAAAGAGACAATAACGGCCGTAAAACAGGTTCCAATATTGGCACCAAAGATGAAAGCTAAGGAGGCTGGCAAGTTTAGCCAGCCTTCTTCCGTTAAGAGCATGGCAATTCCCGTGGCGGCACTTGAAGAATGTAATAATGCCGAGAGAGTTGTTCCGGCTATGATGCTTAAAACATAGTTATTGTCAAGTTGATGGAGCTTACCCTGAACCCAGGTTTTTTCCATTAGGGGAATCATAGCAGATTCTAGTGCTAAAAAGGAGAAGAACATCATTCCCAATCCGGCTATAGACAATAGTAAAAATCTTGTCTTGCTTTTTATTAGTTTGAAACCAAGGAGCCCTAGAAGGATAAGCCATAAGGAGGTTTTAG
This sequence comes from uncultured Peptococcaceae bacterium, assembly GCA_937892995.1. Lineage (GTDB taxonomy): Bacteria > Bacillota > Desulfitobacteriia > Desulfitobacteriales > Syntrophobotulaceae > CALBJS01. The sequence continues at coordinate 3,442 of CALBJS010000213.1, forward strand.
TTAAAGGGAAAGCTAAAAGTTGGGGGGTTATAGTTGTTCCTATGTTACTGCCTAAGATGAGTCCGAGTGCATTCTTAAAGCCCAGAAGCCTAGCATCGACAAAAGATACTGCTAGGACTGTAAGGGCGGTACTGGACTGAAGAAAACCAGTAGCTACAATACCGCTAATAAATCCCTTGCCGGGGGTGGCTGTCAGCTTGAGAAGGACTTCTTTAAAATGAGGTCCGGCAAACTTTCCGAGCCCGTCTCGGAGGGTATTCATACCCGTAAGTAGTAACATTAAACCTAAAACAGTTAATAAAAGGGGCATTAGCATTGAGGGATGCTCCTTTTAAGGC
>CALBJS010000214.1 GCA_937892995.1 uncultured Peptococcaceae bacterium
GCTAAGGCCCAAGAAAACGTTGTAGTTATTAAGAAAGAAGTAGAAGACAAGCAAGAAGAGTTGGAAGGTAGACAAGAGACCTTGCGGAAGAGAGTCCGTTCTATTTATGAAGAGGGACAAGTAAGCTATCTGGAGGTACTTTTTCAGTCAACTGATATCTCTGATTTTCTTTCCAGGATTGAATATCTTGGTTGTTTGGTAGAGAATGATCAGAACATTCTCGGGGATATCCGTGTTCAGAAGCAAGAACTTGATGAAAAGAAGGAACAGCTTATTGTCAAGATGAACGAAGCCCAAAAGCTTAAAGAACAAGCGGATGCCGCCAAAAAGAATTTAGCTTCCGCCAAGTCTAAAAAGGAGATCGCTCTAGCAGAAAACAAGCAAGATCAGGAAGCAATGCTTATCCAGATTGAGAAACTGGAAAAAGACTCTAAAGCCTTAGAATCTAAGATCCGCGAACTGCAAAAAAATAATAAAGATATTAATGGTTCAATTAGCGTTTGGCCAACTCCCGGTTATCAGTATATTACCAGTGCCTATGGCTACAGGATCCATCCGATTACTCGTAAGAAAGGTTTACATACCGGTGTTGATATTCGTGCACCTTATGGAGCAAAGATTATTTCAGCAGGTACGGGTGTTGTAATCTACTCCGGGTGGTATGGGGCTTATGGTAATGCGGTAATTATTGACCATGGTAACGGTCTCTCTACCTTATATGGACATATGTCCTCGAGGGCGGTAGCCACCAATAAGGAAGTTGTACCCGGGCAGACCATTGGTTATGTTGGCTCTACTGGTTGGAGTACCGGTCCTCATCTCCACTTTGAAGTGCGTAAAGATGGTGTTCCAACAAGCCCTATGGTGTATTTCTAAGAACTAGCCTGCATATAATAGCAAGGACAACCAAGCATTAGGAAGGGGTACTCTATTGTCCAATCGGATTAACTGGAAAAAAGCATTTTTACAGGCCGTCGCAGTCGGCCTGATCCTTTGTTTAGGACTAACCTTTTTCTTAGGAGGGTTCATCCTTGCCAATTACGATAATCTAGGAAGGCTGCTGCGGGTTGTCCACCTGATAGACAGTCAATACCTGGACGAAACCCCTCGTCTGAAGTTGGTTGACGGGGCAATTGAAGGGATGGTCAGTTCTCTTGACCCCTATTCCTCTTTTCAGGATGCTGAAGAGAACAAGGTGTTGATGAACTCCATTAAGGGTACCTTCGGCGGGATTGGTGTCCATATTAGCACTGCTGACCCAACCCAATTAGTGATTATGCGGCCGATTAAAGGTTCACCTGCAGAAAGAGCCGGTATTGAGGCCGGTGATATTATCTTGAAGATTGATGATACGGACGTGTCCACTATCAGTCAGGATAAGGCTGTAGCTATCTTAAGAGGTGAGCCGGGAACTAAGGTCACTATCGGGATATATCGCCCTAAGACGAAAGAGGACTTATCCGTAAATCTAATCCGCGATCATATCAGTGTGCCGACCGTAGAAGGAATGTCTCTTCCGGGTAGACCCGAAATAGCAGTGATTGACATTTCCAGTTTTACAATCCAGACAGGTGATGAACTGGAAAGGGTATTTAAGGATCTTCACATTGATAAATATAAAGGATTTATCTTAGATCTTCGTTTTAATTACGGGGGAGAAGTAAATGCCGCCATTAAAGTAGCCAGTTTGCTTGTTCCTGAAGGAGATATTGTTCATATCGTTAACAGAAATAATGATATTGACACCAAGAAGTCTACGGCAGCATTTATTAACAAGCCATTTGTTATCTTAACCAATGAATATTCCGCTTCCTCGGCAGAGATCGTGGCAGGTGCCGTAAAAGATTATGGCAGCGGAACCTTAGTCGGTACTAAGACTTTCGGCAAAGGTGTGGTTCAGACTGTATTCCCTCTGGATAATAATACCAGTGTCCGCTTAACCACCGATAAATACCTGACACCGAAGAGGAATGATATTCATCAAAAAGGCATTGAACCGGATGTTCATGTTGAACTTAAAGAAGGTGAAAAACCAACTATTCTGCCCACGGAACCAAAGTATGACAGCCAGTTGACTAAGGCTGTAGAGGTCTTAATCCAGAAAATCTGAGAAGGGAAGATCTAAAAATCAAACATAAAAACCAAGTGTATTCGTGATTCATCCGACTGTCGAGGTAGAACCTTGGCAGTTTTTTCATACCTAATATTCGCATAATAAGAATGCGCAAAATATAATATGGTTAGAGTTTCTTAGAAATTTAGGAAAAAGGAAAAAATAAATTCTAAATTTTTTAAAAAATGAGTTGATTTTTAGAGTGAGATGGTTTAATATGAAAGAAAATATTATAGATTGCATACAATCTGGTACGCAATAATGAATTAAGGGGAAAGTTAATGACTGAAGTGCAACAAAGAAATGAAGAAGATATTTACAACTCAATAAAACAAGCAATCTTACAACATAAATTGCGTCCAAATACGAGGCTGATTGAAAAAGAATTGGCTAAACAGTTTAAAGTAAGCCGTACCCCTATTAGAAATGTCTTACGGCGATTGGCTTATGAAAAACTTATCAAGATCATTCCTAACAAAGGAGCTATTGTTATTTGTCCAAGCATTGAAGAATCCAAACAAATATTACAAATAAGGGAAGTTTTAGAAGCAGCAGCAATCCGCCAAGTTTGCCGAAATATTACAGAAGAACAGATTGAAGAAATAAAATCGGTAATTGAAGAGGAACAGGCAGCAAATGCTAAGGGCGATTTATTCGAGTCTTTAGATTTATCCTTGGGCTTTCATTATAAAATTGCGGAATTAACAGGTAACCAATATTATTATCGCTACTTAGAAGAATTAATATCTTTAGTTTATGTTATAGTTTCATTTTATGGGAGCAGACAAGTATTTTCAGGATGGCAAGATCATTTTAAACTTTTAGATTTAATCAAAGAAAGAAAAGAAGAAGAAGCTGAAAGGTTTATGGCTGAACATTTAAGAGAAGTGGCCGAAGGAATATTTTTTGAGGAAGACTTTAGTATCTCCCTTGGTGATGTATTTAAATAAGTATTTATTATTACATTAAACCAGGGGTATTTTTTTTATAATATTATCGTATACAATTTTGTATAAAATAATTAATACAAAAATGCACACAGAAAGGAGGGGTATTTTAGTGTTTTCCTAAAAGCTGTGTAATGTAATGGGAAGGGGGCTTTATCGGTAGTAAAAAAAAGTCATTGAATAATTCGTTAGATTATTTTCCGAAGGTTGGAACTCAAAAAAGAAAAGGAGGCTTTTAATAGATATGATTAAGATAACTGCCGGCAAATACGAATTCTTAGCTAAATTAGAAGAAAAAAAAGCACCTAAGACTTGTGAGGCATTTCGAAAAATGCTCCCGTACACCAACAAACTCTACCATTGTCGTTGGTGTGGTGAAGCAGTCTGGACTCCTATTGAGGAACAAATTAATCTCGAAAATGAAAATCATACGACCTATCCGTCTAAAGGAGAGATTCTCTTTTATCCAGGAGGTACTATAGGAGGAGAATTCCTTCTGCCATACGGCAGCTGTGCCTTTATGAGTAAAGTAGGAGGACTGGCAGGCAATCATTTCCTTAGCATAGAGAATAACCTGGAGGACTTAGAAGAACTAGGCAAAGAACTGTTGGAACATGGGACTTGCATGATTACTTTTGAAGAATGCTAGGAGGATAGAAAAATGAGTGTAATTATTAAAAACGGAACAATCGTAACTGCTTCAGACATGTATAAGGCAGATGTGAAAATCGAAGGAGAAGTTATTACCAGTATTGAAGCTTCTATTACTCCGGAAAAAGGAGACCAGGTAATCGATGCTGCCGGTCAATATGTATTTCCGGGTGGAGTAGACATTCATACCCATTTGGATCACTTCGGAACTCCGGATAATTTTGAAAGCGGTACGATGGCGGCAGTTGCCGGTGGGATCACTACCGTTGCAAGTTTTGTGGAACCCGAGAAGGATATGGGTATTCTGGATACCTTTAAGGATTGGAAAAACAGACGGGCAAAGCCTTCTTATATTGATTATGCCTTAGTACCTACGGTTACTGGAAAATTCAGCGAGAGTACCTTAGAGGAGATTCCTGCTCTGAAAGAGGAGGGAGTCGGCGGCTTAAAATTGTTTTTGGCCTATGGTCATATCTTAAGTGATGTAGAAGTATATAAAATATTTAAAAAAGCGGCAGAGTATGGCATTCTCTGTCACATCCATGGTGAGAATGGACCGGTTTGTGATCAAATGATCGCTGAGGCTATAGCCAAGGGGAATACGGACCCAATCTATCATGGTTATTCCAGAATCACAGGCTTGGAAGCAGAAGCTACCTTCAGAGGGATTGCCCTTGCCGAGGCTGCCAATGCACCTGTGCGGGTTGTTCATGTATCCTGCAAAGAAGCCATAGATGTCATTGCCCAAGCACAAAGCAAAGGTGCCAAGGTATTAGCTGAAACTTGTCCCCATTATTTAACGAGAGATATCAGCTATTTAGCTCTTCCCAACTTTGAAGGGGCCAAATATGTCTGTGCTCCTCCCCTCCGGGAAAAGGAACATCAACAACATCTGTGGGATGCCATTAATGCCAATGTCATAACAACCGTGGGCTCTGATCATGCACCAGTTTGCTTTGAAGGGGAATATTCCAAACAACGCGGAAGGGAAGCATTTAATAAGATTCCCAATGGCTGTGCAGGGGTAGAAGATATTTTCTCTGTTGTTTATCATTTTGGCGTTCATGAAAAACGCATTTCTTTGCAGAAGTTTGTGGAAATTCTTTGTGCCAATCCTACCAAAGAAATGGGCTTATATCCGAAAAAAGGCTGTATCTGTATCGGCAGTGATGCTGATATCGTCTTGCTTGATCCTAATAAGACCAGAATCATTACCCAGGCCAAGCAATATGGAAAGACAGATTTCAACTCTTGGGAAGGGACCGAGGTCCATGGCGTGATTACGCATGTGTTGTCTCGTGGCGAAGAAGTGGTACGAAACGGAGAAGTAATCGGTAAGGCCGGACGCGGACAATATCTGAACTGCAATAATTCAAGTATTTTTAAATAAAAAAAACGAGTTAAAGAAAGTTTCTCCGAAGCGGTCGGGTGATACCTTCTCTATACTCGCAAAAAAAGAATCTAAAGATTCTTCAGTACTTTCATAATAACACAGAAACCAGATTATTATAATAACTTTTATTGTAAACAACGTAACTTCCTCACAATCAAAGGGGCTAAAACTTAATAAAGATGACCCCCAAGAAATACTGAACATTGAAGGCCACTAAGTATTAGTATTATTGGGTTTGTTGAGAATCTAATAATATTACAATTAGTGGCTTTCTTGCTGATTCGTGACCCAAAAAATAATTATTAGGGTTCAAATAATATTTCCGTAATGAAAAGTTGAAAATAACTTTACAAGTCGAAAGGAAGGAAATTAATGTGAGCAACGAATCAAAACTAGATGCTAAACAATTACAGGAAGAATTGGCCAAGAAATATAAAAACCCCAAAAACGTTGAACATTTTGGAGTTGAAGCGATCCCCCCTGAACTGAAGACAACAAGATGGTATGATCTATTCATGATCTTCGCCTCCTTCTTCATTACCCCGGTTCATATGATGCTCCCCGGAACGTTTGCCTTAGTTTATGGTCTTTCTTTCTGGCAGGCAGTTATCTCTACGACACTTGGCACATCGCTTGCATATATTTTTGAAGCGGTCTTTGCCATGACGGGAACCAAGTATGGGTTGCCTGGGGCAGTAGCAACGCGTTTTACAATGGGTAGTACCTTAGCACGGATTATTCCTTCAGTTTTAAGAGCAGCAACGTCCGTTATCCTTTTTGCCTCTCAAACCTTAGGCGGTGGCTTGATGATTCAGGCCTTGCTTAGATATGCAACAGGTAATACTTACAGTTTAATTCTCATTAGTTTGCTCTTCGCAATATTCCAAACGATTATCGCTATTATGGGATTTGAGGGCTTAAAGAAAATAACCAGATATATTTTCCCCGTGAAGTTGCTTGGGATGGGATACATTGCTTATTCCTTGATTTACTCAGGTCTTCCGGAATTTGCTTGGGACACCGTAACCAAAGCTCCTCCGGCTACACCGGGGTGGAGTGGCTTTGCCATAGCTACCAGTCTTATGATGGGAATATTCCTTACTCTCATTACGGATACTTCGGATTTTTGCAGGTATACCAAAAACAACCCGGAAATGTTTTTTGGCACCGTTGTAGGGACTAGTGTAAGCCAATTTATTGCTTCGTTTATGGGTGTATATTCAGCTCTGGCAATCAAAAACTGGAACCCCTTTGAAGCCATAACGCATACCAATCCCGCTCTCATTGTAGTTGTCTTCCTGATCATCATGGTGGTATTGGATAACTGGTCGGTTAACATCCTGAATCTTTACACGGCAGGATTGTGTTTGGTTAATTCGGTGCCGAAGTTAGGACGTTTCTGGTGGACAGTAATCGCCGGTGTTTTCGCTACGATCGCTTCGACTATGCCTGTATTCATCGAACAGGCTTCGGCGATTGTTAACCAGTTCGGCTTGGTATATTCGCCTATCGCAGGGATATTGATGGCAGATCTTTTGTTCCTGAAAAAATTCAAGATGGACATGAACGAACTGATGAAGACCGATGGCAGATACGGCTATTACAAAGGCTGGAATCTGATTGCTATACTAGTTATTGCTATCGGAGCGATTTCCTTTAACTTCTGGCCAGACATAATGGTGCCTGTCTTGAGTAATATCATCTTCACCGGTATCCTTTATTATGTATTGGTGAAAGTAATAAGCCCGCATTGGGAAGGCTTACGAATTGCTTCGACACCTTATGAGGAAGAGGCTACGCCTAGTAAAGAAAATCCAATTGCTGGCTAAAGTTCAATTCATTTTAATAGGTCGAAAAATTAAGGTTATTAGCGAGCGTTCGTCTGATAACATATTTGGATGAATTATTAGCCTATCAATGAGTTTGTGCGGGAGTGGGGCTGCCTGCCTGATGGGGTATAGTTGTCCCCTAGCGGTAAAATCAGTCCCGGCTCCCGTACTCATATGCTTAGGCAAAGCTTACCGGATCAACTGAATACAGTTCTTAATAACAGCAAATAAACCTTCTTATTTTAGGAAATTTAAAAACTTTTGATTTTAATGCTCTGAATGTAACCTCGCCAAAATTACAGTTTTACTTAAGCTAGATAAGCTTGTTTTTAATAACGCAAAAAGATTATTGCTTAGTCATTATAGAACAAGGGGGAATGATAATGAGATTACTTACCATCCATACCCCGAAAGGTTTAAAATTAGGAGTAAAGACTACTAAAGGAATCTTAGATGTAGCTGATGCTTTAGAAGTAAACCCTTCTGCGGTAAAAGTCCCGGCCACGATGAAGGAGCTAATGTCAGCGGGCCGAAATGGTTTAAGTGTACTTGATAATTATATGGCTAAAATGGAAAATGAGATAGCCGAAGGTTTTTTTCTAAAAGAAAACGAAATAAAGTTTGGTCCCTGTGTTCCTCAGCCGGGAAAAATCATTGGGATTGGACTTAATTATCGTGGGTACTTAAAGGAATCAGATACCCCAAGACCAAAGTTCCCTTATATATTTGCAAAATTTCCAAGTGCAGCTAGGGCAACCGGGGATCATATTTATATTCCTTTTAATTCTACTCAAGTAGATTTTGAGGCTGAATTAGCAATAGTTATCGGCAAAAAGGCTCGAAGGGTAGCAAAAGAAGAAGCCTTAGATTATGTGATCGGTTATTGTAATGCCAATGATTTCTCTGCTCGTGATCTGCAGTATAGTACTGATTCCTGGTTGCCGGGTAAGTGTTGTGATAGTTTTTGCCCCATAGGTCCTTATCTGGTAACCTCAGATGAAGTAGGGGATCCTAATAATTTGAGTCTGCGTGCTATCGTAAATGGTGAACTGAGACAGAACTCAAATACGTCAGATATGATCTTTAGTTGTAAGGAATTAGTAAGTGCCGTTTCCCAATTTTTCACTTTAGAACCGGGAGATATTATCTTAACCGGCACACCAGAAGGCATTATTATGACTGACCCTGAGGAGCAAAGAGTTTGGCTTCAAGAGGGTGATGAGATAAGAGTGGAAATTGAAAAGCTGGGAAGTTTAGTTAATAAAATGAAACTAGAAGTATAAAGGAAAAAAATATTCTAATGGACTTCATCCGCCTGCCGAGGTAGAACCTCGGCAGTTTTTTTTGCATACAATATCACACAAGTATTGTGAAGCTAGGAGGAATCACAGTGGGAAACGCGGCAGGAATTCGGCATTATTTTATTGAGGCCTTTACTCCATATGGAAATATTACT
>CALBJS010000215.1 GCA_937892995.1 uncultured Peptococcaceae bacterium
CGGGGTCTCATCTCACCTGGTGGGCGCTGCCCTTGGGGTCTCATCTCACCTGGTGGTCGCTGCCCTCGGGGTCTCATCTCACCTGGCGGTCTCTGTCCTTGAGATATTCTTTGAGAAGGCCTCGGACCCTCTTCCGCTGGTCTTCGATTTTCTGCGGGCCTTTTATTCGCCTCCGATGGTCTTACTCTGATTCCGTCATCATTTTGGACACCTGTCATATCTCTTTGAGTACCCATTGTTTCTTCTTCGATCTTACCCTTAGGAAGCACACCACTAGATCTGAGCACCGCCTGCTTTGCCTTTCTAGCATCATCGTCAGTTATAGTACTTAAATGATTTTTTACACCCACGCCAATATTGTTCAACTGTATAATAAGCTCTTTACTTGATATATTTAATTCCTTAGCCAGTTCGTGAACCCGAATAGTCACAGCGTCACCCCCAAAAAACGAGAATAAAAATATAACCTTTCAACTCCTTGTACTTAATTGGGGACATTCCTGTCCCGTTAATATTGCTTTTAATTTATCTAGCATGTCCCCTCATTATAGGGACATCCTCCTTACCTTTAATATAGCCTCTGCAAAACCCCTGTCCATGATAAGCACTATCGCCCTTGGCGATAAACCGATTGCGGACCCTAGTTCCTGCTTATTTCCTTCGACCAGAACAGGAATATTAAGATCTTTTGCCCATTTACCGAACTTAGCATCGGCACCTGGCGAATCTTCAGCGATGAGAAGTAAATTACCTTTTTTTTTCTTCAACAGTGCTTGAACTTGAGATTCTCCCGAATAAACCTTACCGGCCCGCCGTGCCATACCCAATAAAGATATTACTTTAGGTGTCAAGAAGAATTCAACTGCCTCTCTAGCTCACTTATCATCTCCTTGGATAGCTTTAGGCCAAAATTTTTCTCAAACCTATGATTTTTTAGTGCAACAGATAAGCATTCTAGATTTGCACATAGATATGCACCGCGCCCGTTTTTTTTGGAAGTAGGATCAAATTCTAAAACTCCCTCAGGTGTTTTTACAATCCGCAATAATTCTTTTTTGGGTTTCATCTCCTGACATCCGAGACACAAGCGTAACGGAATCTTTCGTACCTTCATTGTTTCACCTTTCAAGACTCAAAATCAAGATTAGCCTTATTTGTGGTTTCTCCCTCTTTCCCCTTGTTCTCCAAGCTCTTCGTCTACTTCTTCATGAGAATCATATTCTCCTTCCTGTGGAGAATAATCCTCTCTATCGTAGTCTTTATAGTTCTCACCTTCAACCATAGTTTCCACATATTCGTTATCGTCCTGCTCGTACTCTCCTTCTGCATAATCATCGTCATATTCGTAGTCTTCGTACTCGCCTTCAGGATATTCCTCATATCCCTCTTCGTAGTCTTCTGTATATTCGCCTTCTACGTAGTCATCTTCTACATAGTCCTCCTCCACATAGTCACCTTCTACGTAGTCCTCCTCATAACCTTCCCCATCATACTCGGTGTATTCGTTTTCCTCATAAGTATCATACTCTGAGTCATAATACTCATCGTTATAATTATCTTCGGGGAGGGGTTCGGAAGGAATGAGATTTTGTTCAATAGCTTGGGTTTCGTTTTTAATATCTATCTTCCAGCCTGTGAGCTTTGCCGCAAGTCTAGCATTTTGGCCTTCTTTGCCAATGGCCAGAGAGAGTTGATAATCCGGAACAACTACCCATGTCACTTTGTCTTCGTATCTTGGATAGACTCCTAAAACTTTAGCGGGAGATAGGGCATTAGAAACAAAATCAACAGGATCTGAAGACCAGTTAATAATATCCATCTTCTCACCCTTAAGTTCGTTAACAATATTCTGGACCCTGCTACCCTTAGGACCCACACAGGCTCCTACAGGATCGACATTCTTATCCCGGGAATAAACAGCTATTTTAGATCTTGCTCCCGCTTCTCGGGCTACAGCCTTGATTTCCACGATTCCATCGTGAATTTCAGGTACTTCCAATTCAAAAAGTCTCTTGATTAACCCCGGATGGGTACGGGAAAGAAGAATTTGGGGCCCCTTAGTTGTTTTCTTTACTTCTACTACAAAAGTTTTAATTCTTTCGAATGGCTGATAATTCTCTCCAATTATCTGTTCTGAGGAAGGTAATACTGCTTCAACTTTCCCTAAATCAACAATCACATTACGTTGTTCATAGCGTTGTACAATACCTGTAACAATATCACCTTCTCGATTAATATACTCATCATAGATTAGCCCACGTTCCGCCTCCCGAATTCTCTGCACTACTACCTGTTTTGCTGTTTGGGCTGCTATACGCCCAAATTCCCGCGGAGTGACCTCGAATTCTACGATATCATCCAAAGAATAGTTAGGATTGATTTTTTTCGCTTCGTCCAAGGATATCTGGGTACGGCTATCTTCAAGATCTTCTACTACATTTTTACGGGTATAGACCTTGATCTCCCCATTAAGACGATCTATCTGAACTCTTGCATTCTGTAGAGAAGAAAAATTCTTTTTGTAGGCCGAAATAAGGGCTGCTTCTATAGCTTCAAAAAGTATCTCCGCAGAAATACCCTTTTCTTTTTCCAATTCGTGAATTGCCTCAATGAACTCCATGTTCATCTGGTCAGATTCCCCCTTTATAAAAAAATTAAAATTCAAAAGTTAAATGAGCTTTCTTTACCAGATCCAAAGAAATTGCTATTTCCTGATCTTCATGTTCGAGTATTATCTTATTCTCAACTAAACCTTTTAGGTTCCCAGTAAAGCATGAATATCCTTGAAAAGGCTCGGTCGTATAAACACTTATAAGCTCTCCCTGGTATTTTTCGTAGTCCTCATTTTTCCTAAGTGGCCTCTCTATCCCTGGAGACGATACTTCAAGCATATAGGCCTGGGGGATAGGGTTCTCACGATCAAGAACCTCGCTTATTCTATGACTGACAGCGGTACAGTCATCAATATCAACCCCGCCATCCTTATCTATGTAAACTCTTAAATACCAGTGAGTACCTTCCTTTATATACTCCACATCCACCAGTTCAAGACCAAGCCCTGACACTTGAGGCTCAACCAATTGCCTGATTTCACTTAGAACAGTTTTTCCCATATTCTTACCCCTTTTGTCATAGATGTAGGCTTTAGAATCCACTGATAAAGAAAACTTGGTTTTAGCCAAGCTTTCTAGGATATCTTAGCTGCCCTGAGATCTATTAGAAAAGCAGTTATGCTTTTTGATAGACCAAATGAAAGAGTGGGTAATCCCCACTCCAAACCAAAAATCGTGCTTCAAATAAATTCCTTCTTTAATATATCATATACTTTATTTGTCTGCAATATTCACCTCCATTTAAAACAAACTCAATTGATTTTTTTCTGGTAGTCCATGAAAACATCCGTGCCGCTCCAGTACCTCAATGACAGTCTTACTAAGCTTACCACGGTTTTGAAGTTCCTCTACTGAACGAATCAAGCTACTATCTCTTAATTTTTCCAGACTAGCTGCTGCTGATTTGCCAAGTCCCTGTAAGGATGAAAAAGGTGGCAACAATCCCTCAGGTGTAATCTGAAAACAGGTAGCATCAGATTTCCATAGATCTACTTTAAGTAAGGTTATCCCTCGACAATACATTTCTACCGCAAGTTCTAAAATAATAAGGAGGTTTTTTTCCTTTGATGTTGCACCATTCCCTTTTTTAATAATCTCTTCCATAGCCGCTCTACATTTCGTTAAACCGCCGGTTATCAACTCAGCATCAAATTCAGCAGCCCTGACTGTAAAAAAAGTAGCGTAAAAAGCTTCTGGGTAATAAACTTTAAACCAGGCTATTCTAAAAGCCATAGTAACATAGGCAACAGCATGAGCCTTAGGAAACATGTAACTGATCTTTTGACAAGATTCAATATACCACTCGGGAACTTCTTGCTCTTTCATAGCTCTTATGTCTTCAGGTTTTAGCCCTTTCCCCTTACGCACTTGTTCCATAATTTTAAAAGCATGACTGGAATCCAAACCCATTTGAATTAAATAAATCATAATATCATCACGGCAGGCAATAATTTGAGAGATATCAGCTGTGCCTTTTAGTACCAGATCTTGAGCATTACCTACCCAGACATTGGTTCCATGAGAAAGACCGGAAATCCTAACAAGATGTGAAAAAGTGGAAGGCTTGGTCTCCTCAAGCATTTGCCTAACAAACTTTGTTCCGAATTCGGGAATTCCCAACGTTCCCGTCTTCGCACCTATTTCCTCCGGGGTTACCCCTAGGGCTTCTGTGCTGGAGAAAAGTGATAAGGTTTTGCTGTCATCCAACCTAATTTTTTTGGCATCTACCCCTGTAAGATCTTCCAACATTTTAATAGATGTTGGATCATCATGACCTAAAATATCGAGTTTGACCAAACGGCCAGAGATGGAATGATAATCGAAATGGGTAGTCGTTATTTCCGATTTTGAATCATTAGCAGGTCTTTGCAGAGGAGTAAAATCAAAAACATCACATTCTTTCGGAACAACCATCAACCCTCCTGGATGCTGACCGGTTGTTCTTTTTACCCCCGTGCATCCGTGAACAAGCCTGTTTAATTCCGCTTGATTAAATCTAATATTCCTCTCGTCCAAATAGTTTTTCACAAAACCAAAAGCCGTTTTTTCCGCTACTGTAGATATGGTTCCTGCTCTAAAGACATTTTCTTTTCCGAAGATTTCCTCGGTATATTTATGAGCCCTAGGCTGATATTCTCCAGAGAAGTTAAGATCAATATCTGGCACTTTATCACCCTTGAAACCAAGAAAAGTCTCAAAGGGAATATCGTGACCATCTTTATCTAACGCTTTTCCGCAGCGTGGACAATTCTTATCCGGTAGATCTGCCCCGGAACCTACACTTCCGTCTTGAGTAAATTCTGAATATAGACAATCCCGATTAGAACATCGATAATGTGGAGGAAGAGGATTTACCTCTGTTATCCCTGTAAAGGTAGCCACTAAAGAAGACCCTACTGACCCCCTCGAGCCGACCAGATAACCATCTTCATTGGATTTCTTCACAAGTAGGTGAGAAATATAGTAAAGCACAGCAAAACCATTACTGATGATAGAATCTAATTCTTTTTGGAGAACCTTCCGGACAATATCCGGGAGGGGATCTCCGTATAATTCATGTGCCTTGTCCCAAGTCATACTCATGATTTTATCTGCCGCTCCTTCGATCTTCGGTTCGAAAAAATCATCGGGGAATGGTTTAAGGCTTTCTATTTGCTCGGCAATAATTTTGGAATTTGTTACTACGACTTTATCAGCATCTTTTCCGAGATAAGAAAACTCCTCTAGCATTTCATCAGTTGTCTTGAAAAACAAAGGGGGTTGTTGGTCTGCATCTGAATAGCCCTTTCCGGCTAAAAGAATTCTTCTATATACCTCATCTTCCTGTTCTAAGAAGTGAACATCGCAAGTAGCTACCACCGGAATATCCAGTTCCTCACCTAAAGATACGATTTCTTTATTTATTTCTTGTAATCTTTCGACACCAGGGACATCCCCCCGATTAACTAAAAACATATTATTACCGGTTGGCTGGATTTCAAGATAATCATAAAAAGATGCTATCTCCCGTATTTCTTGAGGGCTTTTCCCTTTAAGAATAGCCCTCATAAGTTCTCCGGCTTCACAAGCTGAGCCGAGTATAAGCCCTTCCCTATGGGTTTCAAGCAAGGATCGGGGAATCCTAGGTCGGCGGTAAAAATGTTTAAGATGAGATTCTGTTACTAATTTATAGAGGTTTTTCAAACCCGTCTTATTTTTAGCAAGGATAATAATATGATAAGAAGGAGTTTTAGCCGGTTCTACAATATCTTCCGAATCTTCTACTAAATATCCTTCCATCCCAAAGATAATCTTAATACCGAATTTTTTCCCTGCTTCGGCGGCATCGGGAAAGGCCTGTACAACTCCATGATCCGTGATAGCAATTGCTTCATGTTCCCATTCGCTTGCTCTCTTAATCATACTTTGGACGGAAGATATGCCATCCATCTCCGACATTTTGGTGTGAAGGTGTAACTCTACTCTTTTCTCAACAGCATTATCCATCTTAATATATGGGGGTATAGAGATCATGTCTCTGGGCATCAAAGTGAGTTCTGTAGTATATCTGTCAAACTTTACTGCTCCTCTTGCTCTCAGCCAATCACCCCTATCAATCTCAAAAGGCATTTGACCTTCATTAAAAAATACCTTACAGCTAATCGAATTGGTCTTATCCGTCAAACCGAAAGAAAGTAATTGTCTTCCACTTTTTAGTTGACGCATTTCAACTTCGCATACTTCCCCTTCTACTACGACCTGTTTTTCCTCATCAGTAATATCCCTAAGTGGGCAGGGTGTGCCCTTAAATTCCCTTCCAAGCAAGACACTCTGATTCTTTATCTTTGCTTCTTCCTTCACCTCTAAATGGGATGAGAGAATTTCTTCAACATATTTCTGTTCTTCCTTTTCGGGATCAAAACAAAAGTCTCCCTCAAGAAATTCGTCAATTTCCCAGAGCACCTTAATCTGCAGTCCATATTTATGCAAGAAATATCTTTCAATATTATTTTGTTTTAGCCGGCAATATTCCATAGCCATTAAATTCGGAACAAAGAATTTTAACCTGTTTTCACGGACCTCATATCTCACAGCAGGATTAAGCCAGCCTTTAAGAGAGGGTATCTCTTCAGCAATATCTTGCAATATCTCTTGCCAATATTCCTTGCAGAGTTCTTCCGGAGTTAGGTTTGCTTTCATATTGGCCTTAATTTCGATACTAATCCCATTGCCTAAACGTTCCTCCAAGGCCGAAGTCAGAAGTTCAAGAATCTCAGATTCTACTGAAATAGACAAGGAAAAGTGGAGTATCCATATCCTTTCTTTAGGAAGAACCTCCACCCTGGTTAACAAAATATTATCAATATAAGGCTCTAATCTTAGGATTACTTCTTCAGGAAGTTGTCTGAAAAACGGAGCTTCTTGCAATTTCAAAGCAGTACTGAACACACTCTCTCCTCCATAAATGAGAACAAACATTTATGGAGGAGAGAGTG
>CALBJS010000216.1 GCA_937892995.1 uncultured Peptococcaceae bacterium
AGTCCTAAACTGCATTTTTTTGTGCTGTCAACGCTGGTTAGACTCTCTCTTTCTTACCGGCGAAGACCTGAACAAAGCTTTCCTGTAACAACTCTTCCGACTTACGCTGCAATGGTTTTTTAGAGATACTATTTTCTTGGATTACCAAATTCTTTTCTAAATTTTCTTCCGCTCTTCTTTTAAACATCTTACTTTTAAAGATATTTCCCGCCACAATCATTCCTCCGGCTAGCAACCAAGGCAATCCTTGCTCCAAGAACTGAATTTCCGTTAAAAAAGCACAGGAGCTATCCTTTAAAATCATCTCTCCGGCTGTATATCCTAAGAATGCCGAACCGGCAAAAACTAACCAGGGCCATTTTTTCATTAAGGTAGAAAGAAAAGTACTGCCGAAGATCACAATAGGGATACTTATGGACAAGCCGATCCCTATAATTAGAAAATTACCGTCTGATGCTCCGGCTACGGCTAGGACATTATCAAGACTCATTACTAAATCGGCGATAATAATAGTTTTGATCGCTTGGCGAAGACTATGAGAAACCTGGGAAGGGTTCTCTTCCTTTTGGGCTATTTCTTTTCCTATTCCCTTTTCTTCATTCCAGAGTAGTTTTAATGCAATCCAGAATAAGAATAGTGCTCCTATGGCTTGAATATAGGGAAGGGTTAAGAGGAGAACAGCCCCGGCGGTAAGAATGATAAGTAAGGCTACAGCTCCAAATGTTCCCCAAAATATTCCCTTTTTGCGGTCCTTTTCCTCTAGATGTAAAGTTGCCAAGGCGATCACCACGGCATTATCACCGCTAAGAATAAGGTTAATAGCAAAGATCTCTAAGAGTGAGCCCCAAAAAGTAATATCAAATTCCACTTGCATCCCTCCACCATCAGGTTATTTAGGTGAGAGGGAATCTGTGCTTATATCGAAAATGGGTATTTAAGGAAGTCATTCCGCACTAAAAATAACTGAAAATGTACTTCCCTGGGGACTTGTGTCTACCTCGATAGAAGCGTCATGTCTCTGAGCTATCTCATAGCACACGTAAAGTCCCAGGCCGGTTCCCCCTTCCTTAGTGCTGAAGAAAGGTGTTCCAAGCTTGGCGAGGTTTTCCGGTTCTATACCTCGGCCTTGATCTTGCACAGCTAGAATAACTTGGCCATCTTGGGCTAAAGTCCTGAGCACAATACTTCGGTTTTGTTCCATTGACTCTAATGCATTACGAGTTAAATTTAAGATAAGTTGACGGATCTCATTATCATCAACATTAAGATCAGGAGTTTCCTCCAGATCGAATTTAATAGTTTTTCCTTGGGCCACTGCATCTGCTTCCAACAAAGGTGACAGGCCGTTTATTATAGTTCTAAGATTATGTTTGCTTCGGGTACTTTCTTTACTTTTCCCGATAGTGTTGAATTCCTGTAAAATAGAATTAACCCGATCCATCTCCTCGATCATTATCTCGAAGTATTCTTTGAATTCCTTATCTTTAATTTTATGGTAAAGTAGTTGGAGAAAACCTTTTACCGTGGTCATAGGATTCCGAACTTCATGAGTAATGACCGAAGCAAGCTCAACGATGGTATTAAGCTTATCAAGTTGGGCTATCTCTTTCTCCAGTCTTCTATGCTTAGTAATATCTCGAGCTACTGCCGAAGTGCCTATCACTTTTCCGGAAATATCCTTAATAGGAGCTAGGGTAATAAATAAGGCCACTGCCTCGCCACTTTTCTTTTGCCTAATCGTTTCGTAGCTATAAATTTCCCCTCGGCGGATAACATTAATAATCTTGTTAACCTCGTCATCTTGACCCGGAAAGGCTAAGATGCTGATAGGCTGATTAATGATTTTTGTCTTCTCAAAACCGAAAATCTGTTCGGCTGCATTATTCCAACTCAGGATATGGCCATTGTTGTCAATAGCATAAATGGCATCTAAAGAAGCATCCACAATTGAATCTAACCTTGAAAGCCTATCCTGATAATTTTTTCTTTCACTGATATCATTGGCTACAAAATAACAACCTTGGTTCTTAGAATTAAAATACACATGGCATTCATAATAAATACAAGTGCTATCCGGTCGGCATATTCTTATCTCAGGAATATAACTTACTTCGTTCTGTGAAATATCTTTTATCAAGCTCGTGATCTTCTGTTTATCTTCCGGATGGATATAATCAACCAGATTCTTACCAATCAGTCTCTCCCTGCTCTGATCTAGGCATGATTCCATGGCCTTATTAACCCATTTGATTCGACATTGAAGATCGGTTTTACAAAAGAGGTCATCTGTTAGGCAGAGAAACTTATCAATATCAACATTAACATCTGCTTTCTCACCCTGACAAAGAAGGCAATCTCTAGTGTTGTTTTCACTTTTAGACAAGCAAGGTATATTACGAATACGTTCAGACATATTAATCTCCTTTTTTGAGACTTATTATTTTATTATAAGCTATTTATATGTAAAAAAATATTATAATCCATTAATCTTATCGACAATGACCTAAGACATAATTAAAAATTTCCAGAACATTTCAAGGATCCTATTACATAAGCTATATAAAAACTAATAATACATCAAAATTGTAAGAGACTTAAAGGGGGCTGTAAAAATGTACGCCTATAATTACAACTATAGCCTAAGTGCTACCTTTCTTTCTGTTATTTTTCTCATTCTTTTCATCTTAGGAGTAATTATCTAATACCCAACTACATTTAGCTAATGATGAGCTTTTATTCCCGCTCCATAGGATTATATAAGCCAAGAAGGCTAAGCTTACTGTTTTAAGTAGCTTAGCCTTTATTTAATACAGGCTTTTTTAGTATTTTTCCATTGGGATTATAGTTCTGGCGATTCCTGCACCTACTAAGGATTTAAGAATATCACCAATAATAAAAGGAAGATAACCAAGCCAGAGAACACTACTAAAACTTACTTCCTGGCCACTGACAAAGTTCAGCCATAAAGTCAAGTGGATTAATCCTGGAATATAGACCAGAATTAGCTGGGCAAAAAGGATAGCCCCTGTGAGCGGTAACAGCCTACGTGATTCAACCCTAGTATCGAATAAGTTACCCATAAACAAAGCCGCAAGGATAAATCCGAGCACATATCC
>CALBJS010000217.1 GCA_937892995.1 uncultured Peptococcaceae bacterium
GACCGATATCGATTTGCCTTGGGAGAAGACAGATAAAGTTGATTTATTAAAAATGCATTAAAGGTAAAAAGTCTTAAAACAAGCCGATTACTTTATAAGTAGTCGGCTTAGTTTCGTAGGGAGAACGATAATCTATTTTTCTTTTGGCCATTAAACTTAATTTGCTTCTATGCAATATGGGAATTTAAGGGGAGATATTGATCCGAGGGCAAAAAGTAGCCAAAGGGGTCTGCCCCTATAATTGCGGTTGACGAACTTAAGGATATAGAAGTAAGATAGAAAAAGATAGATAAAGATGAAAAAAATAGAAGAAAGAGAGGAGATGTGAGAAATGGGTAAAACGAAAAAGATGGCCATTTTAGCTATCATTGCTATGGTGCTGACCATGATGCCTGTTGCCTTATTTGCTGCCACTCCGGATATTCAAAGAATCGCAGGTGCGGATCGGGTGAAAACCGCTCTTGAAGTTTGTGAGGCCGGATGGAAATCCGCCGACACAATCATCCTGGCTCCTGCAGACCAGCCGAACCTTGTGGACGCCTTGGCTGCCGCTCCCTTAGCCGGGCAAGAAGATGCTCCGATTCTTTTAACTTTCAAAGGTTCCCTAGATCCTGCTGTGAAAGCTAGGATCAGTAAACTTGGTGCCAAGAAAGTCTATGTTATTGGTGCTATTTCCAATGGGATCCAAAATGAAATTGCCTCCCTTAGCGGAATAACTGTCGTCAAGCTTGCCGGTTCTAACCGGATTGCCACTGCCAGAGCGATCACTGCTGAGCTAGATGCACCTGCAGGAACTTTTGTAGTAGGCATTGAAGGATTGGCGGATGCTCTTTCGGTAGCCTCCTATGCGGCGGCGAACAACTTTGCGATTGCGATCGCTAATCCCGACGGCAGTATCGCGAAGTCTGATCTGGTAGGTAAAACGACTTATATCGTTGGTGGCAAGACTCGCGTGAAGGATATCAATGGTGTCCAACGCTTTGCAGGTAATGATCGCTTTGCAACCAACGCCAAAGTAGCCGAAGAGCTATCCTTTAAATTTGATAATATCTATGTTGCTAATGGAGCTACCTTGGTCGACGCTTTGTCTGTAGCTCCTCTGGCTGCGAAGAAGAACTCCTTCGTTCTGCTTTGCAGTACCACGAAGGTTACCCCGGTAAAGGGTATTACCGAGGCTACTAAGGTTATCGCCGTCGGCGGGAGTACTGTTGTGCCTAATGGGATTATTAATCGAGTTGTTCCAACTGAAGATGGGACCAATGTAAAAGTATCTGTCCAAGCCCCTAACCTCATCCAGCTGAAACTGGAGTTCAGCAGTACCGACTATGATGCCGAAGCTGTGGCGGATGTCGATAATTATGATTTTAAAGGCTATATCAAAGACAGTCTGACCAGAATTAATGTCGTGGAAGCAGAAGCTGCCGGAACCACGGTAACTCTGACGCTTAAAGCAGCGGTTGATAACCGGAGTAAGGGAACACTGACTATAGATGAGGCTGTTAGCGGCAAAGAACTTACCATTAAGGATATCGAATTTCTGGATAAGGTCATACCGACTGTAAAAAACGTCAAAGTCATTGGTAAAAATATCGTCAAAGTCATTTTCAGTGAGCCCATGATAGCTTCAGCTGACATGGATGAAGAATTTGAGCTGGAAATGGGTGGCCGCGAATATCGTGTGGAGAAGGTCACGGCCTTGAATCATGGATTTGAAGCCAATATCACCGTTAATGGCCGCTTTACGAAAGGTACCCTAAAAGTCGCTATCGGCAACGGTCTGGAGGACTACGCCGGTTTTAACCTAATTCCCAAATCATTTGATATTAAGGTAGTAGAAGATACCAATCCTCCTAAAGTAATCGGCTATAAAAATGCCACTAGGCAGCAAGTCACCTTAATTTTTGATGAGGATATTCAGATCGAAGAAGTAAATAAGCGGAATTACTATCATACTAGTAAAGTCAATTATATAGATAAGGATATTGATGAGAAGACCGATCTTCAGGGAAGTGAATTGACTTTACACTTTAAAGATAACCTCCTTTTTGAAGGGGAAGGCTATGTCTATATTTCTCCCGGCTCGGTAACGGACCTCTGGGATAATGAAAATGAGACCATCAAAGCCCGAATCCTAGTCAAAGCGGATAAGATTGCCCCGACTATTAAAGGGGTCAAATATGATAGCGATGAAAATAAAATCATTGTTACTTTCTCGGAAAGCATGGCTAAAAGAAGTGCCGAAGATATCGATAATTATACCCTCTTGGCCGGGGATGGAAGTAAGCTTAGAATCATTGATTCCGTATTGAATCAAGATGAAGTAACTTTGGAACTTAAAGATAGTAAACCTGCTTACGGTACTTATAAACTGACCGTTCAAGATACTGAAGATTTGGCAGGGAATAAAATAGCTAAGGCTACGGTCAATGTAGTAATTGACGATACCCAAGCACCTCGTTATCCTCATTCTATTTACTATGAAGGTTCGGGCTCTCATTATACCCTTTATGTTGAATTTAATGAGGAAATGTCGGTCAGCGGCAGCTACTCCATTAAGGATCTCTATAAATATGAGATCTACGATGAGTCAGCCAATAAGAATATTAATCTGGGGAGAGCTAAGGCTAGTGGCGATTTCAGTGTTAATTTGAATCTTATGGCGGGGAATAAGACGGTCAGACTGGAGATCGATGGTTTTAAACTTGATCCGGATGCAGACACTTTTCTGATTGCCAGGGTAGCCGATGTCCGCGGAAATTACACGGAAGGATTCGGCAGCAGTAAGCTTGATTTCGTGGCCATGGAGAACAAAACAATTGCTTTGACACCCGGCGGTGTGCTGGCGACAGGAAGGACTACGCTGGAAATAGAATTTGACGGGAATCTCGATTCTTATAATATCGGTGACTTTTTTATCGAAGTGGGCGGGGAGGCAAGTGCTTATAATATCGCAACACTCAAGGTTAAGGATGCCAATAAGATTGTTATGACTATCGATGAAGATACGCCATTGCCTGCAGACTTAAAGGAAGGTAAGAAATCACTTTACCTGGCGACAAGAGGAGGAACTGGTGATAAGGATTATAGAATCGGAACTAAGAGTGCTGCCGGTGCGAAGCTGAAAGCCGGACAGTCAGAGCCTATTGTCGATAATATTAAACCGGGCCTCGTAACAGAGGATAAGAAAAAAACCTCGATTCCTTATGTCAGTGCGAAAAGGAACGGAACAGAAAATGGTGTACCGGTTGTTTATGCGACTTACTACGAGGACACGGATTTGACTTTTGTCACGGCAGAATTTGCGGAACCCTTAAAGGCAATTGATGAAAAACTCATTATGGTAAATGATGGGCACGATGAACTGATCGTGGGCGGTGTCCTTAAAGATGGAACAGCCGGAACGCTTAAATTCATCGTTGAGGGCCAATTGTTCAGAGGGGATGATATTAAGGTCCTGATCATCCGAGACGAAGCCGGTAACTATACAACTAATCTAACTTTCCAGATCGAATATAAGGTGGCTATAGAAAGGTAATCAGCCAACGGCCTCATACCCTCTTAAGATTAATGGAAAGTTACTGTCAAAGCCATTTTTAGGAAGATGAATTACTTTCTGCTATATTGACTAAATACGGGTAGAGAAGTAAAATATAGTAGACCGACTGATTGGTCGAGTGACGATCTTCTTGGAAAGTGGGTAGAAAATAGATGAAAAAAATGAGAAAAACGAAGATGTTAGTTTGCTTGGTTATGGCTGGTTTATTGATTTTTCCTTCTTGTCTTTGGGCGGATGCTCAGCCAAAAGAGGATACTCTGAAGGTAGAATTTTCGGAAATCGGTCCGTTGGTGGAGATTCATAATCTGGCCGTCGATGAAGCTAAAGATGGGGTGGAAGATGCTGAGGAAGCTAGAAAAGATGGGATTAAAGCGATTGATGCGGCGATTGACGGTCTGAACAAATTAGGTCTTGCTTTATTGAATACACCATCTAATCCTGAAGACCCCGCCAGTCCGCCTATTCCGCCTGCTGCTTATGATAACGTCCAGAATCAGATCCTGTATGCCCTCTTGGATGGCCAGAAGCAGTCTTTGCTCCAGCAACGCAGCTCCCTTATCGCCATCGATGTCGATAAACTGGAAATTCAACGGGATATGGCTATCGATACTATTACATCCAGCCTGGAAACCGTCTATATTACCTATAATTCTCTGGGTCGTCAATTGGAATTGCTGAATGCTCAGAAAGAACTGGCTGATGCCCAGGTTGCCGCTTTGGAGCTGCAAGAGGATTTGGGGATGGTTACTGCTGTGGTAGTGAACAAGACCAAAAATGAGATCAAAACCTTGGAAAACTCCATTAAACAGTTAGAACGGACCAGACAAACCTTGAAAGAACAGTTTAACCTCGCACTCTCTTATGAATTTGATGAGCCGCTGGAAATCGGCGAAGTGCCCCAGGTGATGCGTTCCAAGATTGTAACAACTGATGTGGAGCGAGATTATAAGAATGCCTGGGAAAATAGCTATGAAGTGCTGCTCAATGAGGATGAAAGTTCCAAAAGGGAAGCAGATGTTCTTCGAAAATTCCGTCAGGGTTTTTACAATGCTTATCAAACCATGCGGGATAAGCAGGATGTTTTGGAATTGGAAAACGCCAAATTGGCACTAGCGGAAAAGGATTATGAGATCGCTCAGCGAAAACATGAAGTAGGGATAATCTCCGATCTTCAGTTGGCAACTGAAAAGAATAATTATTTAAGTCAACAGATTAAGGTGGAATTAACTAAAGATGAAGTATTCCAGGCCTATCATGCCTATGAATGGGCGAATAGGGGCCTGATAGTCAGCACAGGCTCTTCCGCTTCCGGCGGTCCCTCGTTCTAGGGGTCGGGTTATTTCTCTTCTGCTAGGGAGCTTACCCCCTTAACCCACCTCAATATCTGACATAACGAAAGCCGATTACCTTAGGGGTAGTCGGCTCTTCTGTTTTATCTTTCTGGTTATCGCCTTTTTGCAGTGGAAGCGTGATATAGTATAAAAAGTGTTAGCTAGAAGAGAAATCTTTAGAAAGTTGAGGAGTTGGCATTGCAGTTAAACGTCAGAAATAGTATTAGGCTTTTTTTCTTGTTACTTATTTTTGTATTATGGTTTATCGGTAAGGGACAGATGTGGGGGCCACTTGTCGGCCTGGGATTATTACTTATTCCATTATGGGGACGATTATATTGCGGTTGGATATGCCCAATAGCAACGAGTATTGATGTCATGCACCCTTTATTAAAGAAACCCTTATTTAATGTGGGTAAGGATATTCTTCGTAATCGCTATTTTCAAGGAATATTGGTTATTGTTTATGTAGTAGTTCTCACGACTTTTATTAAAACCGGCTTTAGAGTTCCCTTCTTTATTTTTCTGATTCCTGTGGGACTTATTATTACCTATTTATTTGGGGAAATATTTTGGCATCGCTTTTGCTTTTTTGGAATTATCTATGGTTGGGTTGGAAGCTTTGCGAGAAGGGGTTATTTTCTTGATTCCGGCAACTGCACTAAATGCAGAGCCTGTATAAAACGATGTCCTAACGGCTGTATCATAGAGGATAATGACAACTATCAGATTGATAATAAACATTGTCTAAGTTGTGGTAAATGCAAAGATAAGTGTCCGCCGGCTACTATTCAATATGGTCGCCTTCGGGGTCGGAAGTCTAAAGAGTCTAAAGGGGTCTGACTCCCTCACGATTGGCAAAAAGTTTACGAACGTTTCGAATAATAGCAGGAGGGAGATATCTATGGCCAAAAAAATTATTTTTGATTGTGATAATACCATGGGGGTCAAAGGCTGTGATGTGGATGACGGTCTGGCTCTCCTATATCTTCTGGGAAAACCGGGTGCCGATATCCTGGGGATTACCACAACTTACGGGAATAGTGATCTCCATACTGTATATGCCAATACCTGTACCATGCTGGAAGAGATAGGACGGGCTGATATCCCGGCGTTCAAGGGATGCCCTAATAGCCTTACTTATGAAAGTGAAGCTGTAGATTTTCTGGTGGATACCGTGAGCCGTTATCCGGGGGAAATCTCCCTTTTGGCAACCGGGTCTTTAACTAATCTTTTAGCGGCTTATTACAGGGATCCTTTGTTTTGGGAGAAGATAGCCGAAATAGTCATCATGGGCGGGATTACGGAGGAACTGGTGCTTAACGGCAAGGTTTTGGCCGAATTAAACTTCTCCTGCGATCCCTTAGCTGCAAAATATGTACTGGAAAAAGGGAAAAACATGACGATCATTACCGGGAATTGTTGTCTGGATGCTTTCTTTCCTAAAGAGGAATTTTACGAACGGCTAGGGAAAAGGAAAGAGGGTTTAGCCAATTATATTTATGAGAAATGTCATTATTGGTTTGAGGATATGATGGAAGCTTTTCAGTTGGACGGTTTTCATAATTGGGATGTAGTGGCTGCGGCCTATCTCTTAGAGCCTTATTTGTTTAAGGATTGTTCTTGGTCAGTCGGAACGAATCCGGAAAACCTAAGCAAGGGCCTCTTAAGTACTCAGTCGGAAGATGGCTTGACTTACTTAATTAATACTCCGCTGATTAAGGACCGCCAAACCTTGATCGATGATGTGTATAATACTATGAGTTCAAGTAAACATTGGATTCGAAGATAACATTTTTCATACTGTCAGTCAGTTTGACTTGGATCTCTATAGGTTCGGACTTATCCAGATAGGTTTTAGGCAAAGTGGCTGTGAGTAAGGTGTCATCTATAAATTCAGTGGTCAGAGGTTTATCATTGACATAGATCTGATGATTCTGGGAGAAGTTCATCCCTAAGACTTTAAGAGTGTCATGATCGGGAATGAGTACTTCTTCTATGGTGGCAGGACAATCGCCCAGGGTATATACGGGATTGACGCTGGGTTTATTTAAGGGCTTTAAGGAGTAGGCATATTCACTTCCTATCAGGAAATCATATTGAAGGAGTCGGTATTGAGAGAATTCGTCTTCCGTAATCTTTTCATGAGGAAGATAGTGGGTGCCGGTAATGACGTTAGCGCCTTTATCATTTAGAGTGTGAAGGAAGTCTGTAAGCGGGCTTCCTTCTTTCTTGCTGTGTTCCAGGATATAGGAGCCCAGAAAGCTGGAGGAAAGACGTAAGTCTTGCTTAGTATTGGAGAAGTTATCCCAGACGATAAAGGGAAGGCTATATTTATTTAAATAGTCGGGATAGGAATCTTCGCTTTGGAAAAAGTTCGCTTCTTTATAGACATCGAAGTCATTGCCCAGCATGGGTAAGTGATCTCCGAAGAAGACAACGATGGAAGGTTCTTCAAGTTCTTCCAGGCCTTCGATTAAAAGTCTTAGGGATTCATCTACATCGGAAATGATGTTGGTATAGTTTTCGAGGATGGTTCTAGTCTTAGGGTTTAGATCGCCGTCGATTTTAATGGGGCTCTCGGGATTTTCTTCGCTGGAGTAAGGGCCATGGGCC
>CALBJS010000218.1 GCA_937892995.1 uncultured Peptococcaceae bacterium
GACATGCCCTATATGTCTTATCAGATAAGCAAAAAAGAGGCTATCCGCAATGCCGGACGCTATATGGCTGAAGCAGGCTGTGATGCAGTCAAGCTTGAAGGTGGCTCTAATATGGCCAAGACAATTGAGGCCCTGGTCAAGGCCACTATCCCCGTCATGGGGCACCTGGGACTGACTCCCCAATCTATCGCCCAGCTAGGTGGATTCAAATCTCAGGGCAGAGACTGTGCTGGGGCTTTGAAGATTATTGAGGATGCTAAGATTCTGGAAGAGTCCGGTATTAGCTTATTGCTCCTAGAGGCCGTGCCACCTGAAGTTGCTCAGATCATTACCGAAAGGGCGAATATTCCTGTAATCGGAATTGGAGCAGGGCCACATGTTCATGGGCAGCTCTTGATCGTGCATGATGCCCTGGGTTTCTTTGATGCTTTTACCCCCAAATTTGTGAAAAAATATGTAGATTTAAATTCCATTATTTTAGATGCCTTAAGCAAGTATAAAGACGATGTAGAGGGTGGTCAATTCCCGGAAGATGAGCATTGTTACAAACTTAAAGAGGGCGAATCGGAGAAGATTTTTAAACAGCTAGGGATATAAATTTTAAAAAGTCATTATTCAATAAAAAAAGGATGTAAGAACTATTTTATTGAACGTTTTTGGCTTGTACTATATTAAGTATTGCCAAGTTCATTAGTTTTGCATAAAAACTTTTCATAAATTCAAGTAGCTCAATGTGTTTCCTTTATCAGTAAAATATGGTGTATACAGTAAATTTACTTTTTCTTTCTATTTCAAAAGGGGCATTGACTAAGAAGTAGCCTTACCCCACATTTTGCCAATATGCTTTTTACAAGATTACAGGATCATAGGTTAAATCGTTCAGCAAATAGTTCTCACCGGCTTCAACTTGCTTTAGCGTTGCTTCATACACGATCTCATGATTTAATCGTCGTCGGCCCTTGGAGCTTTTACCATGCTTTTTGTGTATTACTTGGACGAAGGTGTTAAAAGCTTGATGCAGACAGCCTTTCAGGATTCTTGTTACATGGAGTAGTGATCCCTGGTATCCCGATATGAGCTTTAGTAAGAGCACTGCACAGTAGGTCAGAAGAGCAATCATTATTTGGTTTTCAACCGCTGCCGGGCTTTTTCCGTAAAGATGTTTAATCTGGAGGTGTTGCTTGATCCATTTAAAAAAGAGTTCGATCTTCCAGCGGGTACGGTAAATACTGCTGATTTCTTCGGCACTTTTTTCAAAGACGTTGGTCAGGATCATGACCGGGTTTCCTTCGGTATCCTTTGTAACCACTAACCTTAATTCATGCTTCATCTTGGTGCAATTGCTACCCAGGATGACGGTTAGATCTTCTTCGATCGGGCTGTCTTCTTCGATGAAAGTGGCTCTTAACTCCTGAGTATAGGCGTTCTCCTTCAGTCTGGTTACAAAGCGGATTCCGGCTTCGCAGTATTCATCAAACTTTTTGTAGTCGACATAGCCTCGGTCAAAAACGTTGATGACATCCCGGTCGGTTACGACTAAATCATTCATCTGGGTTCTGTCGTTTTTCTTGGCTTCCGTGATGATAGACTTAACAGGAACCATTTCTTTAAAAAAGTCTAATCCCAGATGCAGTTTGATCCCGCTTTTCGTCTTTCTGAATCTTGCCCAGGGGTGCTGGGTTAAGCTTAAGGAAATTGTGGATGAATCAACCAGATTAAGTCTTCCGATTTCCTGACGGACGGCATCAATGGATGTTTTGCAGCCGATGAGACTGACAAGTTCAGCCAGCAAGAGATCAGCGATATTAGTAGGCAGTGTTTGTATTCTTCGGGATAGCTGCGAGGCACTGATAGATTCTAGTTCAAGAGCCTGACTTAGTTTTTTATCCGCTAAGCTCTTGCTGATTTCATCCAAGCCTTGGTGCTGCTGAAGCTGAGCCAGCATGAGTAGTTCAATGAGCTGGTGAGAATGGAGTTTTTTAACGTAGCGATCAAGTCCAGGATTTTTTGAATTAATCTTTGCCCAAATATTTTTTGACAAAATGGGCTGAAACAGTTGCAAAAATGTGGATTGCGTAGTACTCTTGTCCTGCATTTTAATCTCCTTATAGTTTGAGATTTGGGACAAAGACTACCTATCTCTAATTATAAGGATTTCTTTATTGGATTAATAGATTTATTTTAAGAATATCTACGTTTCTTACCAAAATACTTTTGTTTACTCAGTGATATAGTTGTTGACAAAATTTAAAACAGTTTATGCAAAGCTAGTGTGCCAAGTTAAAAGAATGGCAGCATTGTGTTTTCCAAAAGGAAAAATATACTGCCATTCTTTCATATATCAGAAGGATCTTTTTAGTCATGATCATAACTGCTAAATAAGTAGCTCTTTATGCTAATCATTCTTAATAGCCTCCAGGGCACTAAGTCTCATTGCTCTTTTAGCGGGGTAGTATCCTGAGACCAGCCCCACAAGGGTACTCAGTCCGATTACGGCGAAAACTAGCCAGAGAGGAATTAATGATATTTTTCCGCCACCACCGCCCATTCCCATAAAAAACCCGGCATTTTTACTAATGACGTTAAGAATGATTGATAAAAGGTAACTGATCCCTATCCCGAATAGCCCCCCCATAAAACCGATCATCCCGGATTCAAAAAGAAAAAGCCCTTTGATATCCGTTAATGAGGCCCCAATCACCTTCATAATACCTATTTCCCTGGTTCTCTCGTAGATAGACATAATCATGGTATTGGTAATTCCTAGGGCAGCGACCAGTAGGGAAATAGCACCTATACCACCGAGTACCAGTTGGATGGTATTAGATTGTTTTTTCATGGATTCCAGGATGTCATTGAGACTATGAGTTTGGAACCCCATTTCTTTTATGGCCTCTTGAACACTTGTGACATACAAGAAATGGGGTACCAAACTCATAGTC
>CALBJS010000219.1 GCA_937892995.1 uncultured Peptococcaceae bacterium
TGACCAAGGACCGATTCTATGGCAAATTCTCCTCCCAGAAGAGCTGCCCGCTCCTTCATCCCAGCTATGCCAAGATGACTATCCTTGATAGTTGACTGGATTACCTGTTCAACATCGAACCCCCTACCATCATCTTCCACAATAAGGTTAACATAGTCTTGATTTTGTTCGAGAAGAATACTTGTATTCCGGGCTTCGGCGTATTTGGCCACATTGGTTAAAGCCTCTTGCACAATACGATAGAGGATAGTCTCTATTTCTTCTGGAAGTCTGCAGTTTGATTCATTCCGAACGTGTAAATCTACATCAATATTATATTGATTGGTAAAGGACTGTACATAACGTTCAATTGCAGCAACTAAGCCCATATCATCTAAGACGGTGGGGCGAAGTTCGACCGCTATTCTATGAACTTCCTGTAAAGTTGTTGAAGCCAACTTTTTAAGTCCTGCTACCATGGTAGAATGCTTTAGCGGGTCTTCGGTCTCATCTAATACTCTTAGGCCAAGAATAAGAGAGGTTAGACTTTGGCTTGTTTCATCGTGAAGCTCTCTTGAAATGCGCTTTTGTTCATCTTCTTGGGCGGTAATTATTTTTTTCAATAATTTTTGGCGAATTCTCTCGTTTTCTTGAAGTTCCACTACCAGGGTATTTCGCTCTTTTGTCTTTTGTTCAATACTCGAAGCCATTGTATTAAAAGTCTGTCCTAAATTGGCAATTTCATCTTCCCCTAGGGTTAATACTCTTTGACTATAGTCACCGCGGGCAATTCTTTTACTTACCGCAGCCAGATCCCGGATTGGTCTCGTCACTAAATGGGACATTACTAAAGCACTCAAGAGCCCAAAAATGGAAATGATGACAGTAGTAAGAAGAAGTTGCTGGGAAAAATCATCAATACTTTGAAAGATGCTGATTTCAGACATTCCAAGCCTTACCCAGCCCACTTTTCCTTCGGCAATCGGAACAGCGATATCGATGATTTCTCCTTCATCAGAAGCAATCATCTGGGTATCGCTTTGAAAAGAGTTCTTGGTGAAAGATCTTAAATCCAAAAGCCCGACGGGAACCCCATCTCCGAAGCTATGGGCTACTAGTTGGCCGTTATTATCTAAAATCATAAGGTAACGCACGTCCTCATAATGAGAGGGAATTCCGTTTGCAATTTCGTGGAGGGATAATGTATCTCCAACAAGCATAGGATTTGTGCTTCTGGCAGCAACATCACTGGCAATGGCATAGCCCCTTTTCTCAATCTGCTTGCTTAAAACATCTTTCATATGTGATCTTGTTTCTACGATTACAATAAGTCCCAACAAAGAAACAGAAAAAATAACAATTCCGGTTATTTTGACCCTTAAGGGAACCGAGTGAGAATAATCCAATACTTTCTTCAGAAATGTCCTCAACCCAAACCCACCTCTCGGGACATTTCCCAAACCCTATCATAAAGACTTAGGTCAGGGTGAACAAAACGATCAAATTGAAGAATTTTTAAAGCCTTTCTCCCCTCTTCATCTAAATGCATTGTCAGCAGAACATTTTTAATCAAGACCCGAAGGTTTAGGTCAGTCTGAGCTGAAACCACCACAGGGGGATTTCCAACTTCCTCCGACTGATCAATAATTTTGATTTTATTCATTAATTCCGGACGTCGGGATACTGTGAGGTCATAAATCAAGCTATCTACAGCAGCACCTTGAACAATTCCTTCCGCAACGGCTTTAATAGAATTATCGTGACTGTATGTAAATATTGTCTTTTTAAAAAAGGAAGTGGAATTATACCCTGCTTTCTTTATCATATATTGAGGGGCAATATGTCCTGAAAAGGAGAGAGGATCCATATATGCAAAGCTTCTACCCTGTAAATCCATCAGAGAATGTGCTGTAGAACGAGAAGGAACGATAATATAAGAACGATAGGTCGAAGAACCTGCAATTTCCGGGGTAACAAGGAGTTGTTCAGCCAGCTCATTTTTGTCCATCCCTAATAAGGCACCGGAACAAATGAAGGCCACTTGAACATCACCGTTTTCGATTAAACGATTAGTATCATTATAATTTTGCCTTTGTACCATCTGAACCTGCATGTTGATTTTTTCGCCAAAAAGATTTAATAAATCTCCGTACAAATTAACGTTCTCCATAGGGGATATTACAGAGGCAACAGCAATGTGAATAACTTCCTGATGTTGAGTTTTTTCCAGCACCTTAGGGAGTTCTTGAAGATCGGAAAGATTAACTTGGGACTTATCCCCTTTGGATTCAAAGTTCCACCATCCAGCTGAAGCTGAAGTAAGAATACCAATTTGTAAAAGTCCAAGGGCCCCGATCCAAATGGCTTCTCTCCGGGTAAACAGCTTATCTGACATTTCCCCACTCCTTGGTTTTTGGTTCAAATTTATTATACTATATTTTCAGAATCAAATGTCAAAAGAGTAGGCACCCTTCCTTCACACTCACAGTTTCTCCACCTTACAATCCATACCATAATCCACCATCCCCTGCACTACTTGAGTCTCACTCAAAACTTTCTCGATCCTGTCCTTCCCACTGAGAACACTTACCAAACTATAGCGGTCAGTAGTGAATTGATCGACGATCTTATGAAGAGGAGTATCCTTATTGACCGTAAGACAATCGCTATACATCAGGCCTTCCTTTAAAAGTTGTTCCTTCTTACGACAAAGCTGTTTAAGAAATACTATTCGGGCGTTGGCCAGTTCCTTGCTGCTACCCAGCCAAAAAAAGACCCCCAGAATTATGAACAATGCGGGTTCATACCTAAAATAACCTAAGGCCTGCAATAAGAAACCGAAAATAACAAAAATTCCCCCCAGCCACTTGCCCGCAGCCGCTAGGAATCTAGTAGTCCGGATAAACCCAAAAGTCCTGGAGAAAATAGCTCTTGCAATTCGACCTCCATCCAAAGGAAGTACGGGTAAGAGATTAAAACAAGCCAGCCAGAAATTAATCTTAACCAATTCCAAGGCCCACTCTCCACTCATAATACCTTCCCGGCGTAAAGCTTGGATTAGGAACAAGAGGACAAGATTAAACGCCGGGCCGGCAAAAGCAATCACCGTTTCTTCTTTCCTTTTCCCTTCAAAAGTATCTTCCAGAACCGCAGTTCCTCCGTAGGGATAGAGTTCGATACTTCTAACTCTTACTCCATATCCTCTGGCCGCCAGGATATGTGCTATCTCATGGAGGAGAACAAGTCCGAAGATAATAATTGCTCTAGTAATTAGTCCCCAAAAAACACAGACCAGCAAGAGTCCCATAAAAGTCGGGTGAATCCTTATCTTTATTCCCTTAATCCGCATATTTTCTATCCTCGCCTATACTTGTACTTCTATACAAATTTATGCGGGGCTTTAATTAATTATCCTCTACCCAGGAAGTTTAAAATCCTTACATCGGGATCAATGAAACAGATGCCGAAGAATATCAATGCTGTAAGCAAAACCCCATACAAGACCATACCTAAAAAAGTATATATGGCTAATCTCCTAGCATTAATATGTAGTAACCTGCCGGTAATACTCACCGTCCAGGCTCCGATAAGTGGGGAAACGAAAAGAATAAACAGCATTCCATGGTTATTTACCATATTCGTAAATCTTTCAGAATAAAACTTCATCAAGAACATTCTGACCCGGGGGAAGCTGTTAAGCCAGTCGAAGAATAAAATGATCAAGGGGATGGGGAGATAAGTCCCGAAGATAGCACAGAGGGCAATAGAAAGAGGATCTAATTTTAAAAAGAACCCCACCGGAATAGCTATATAGATTCCTAACATAGGGACAAATCCTACAAGCCAAACAATAAAACAGTCCTTAAAATAAGCGAACATTTTTTTCCCCTTTTAGGCAAGTCAAAATATTACTCATATTACTTATAGTGCCAAATAGTTTAACCCAAAACAAATAATGAGATTATCTATCTCATTATATTAGCTTCTCTCAAATTTTTATATATACTTCTAGCATTTTCGTGGAAAAGTGTTTTTTCATTCTCCAATCTTATAGTACTGCAAAATAGCCCGAAAATCTACTTAAATGGAAAATTCCCTCCTAATAGGAAGAAATAGGTAATATGAAAATTTATTTGTTCTGAATCAAATAATTAAACGGGTTAACAGGTTTTCCATTTTTTGATATTTCTAAATAAAGCCAGGGTTTTTGACGAGTGGGACTGATTCCTACCGTTCCTAGTTTTAAACCCATAGAAACCGGATCACCCTGCCTCACTGTCACTTCAGCCAGATTTCCCAGGACTCCTTCCCAACCGTTACCAAAATTTATTCGGATTACTTTTCCCAGACTGTCGCTCTCACTTATCTCCAGCACAACACCTTCTTCGGGACAAAGTACCGGTGTTCCTAAAGAACTCTCGATCTCTATTCCGTTACTCGGATTACTATAATAATCCTTGCCTTGGAAACCCACCTTAACTTTCCCAGCCACAGGCGGATAGAAGATCCCTTGAAGCTGAGAATCTATCGGCATGCTTTCTTCATCAGGGATACCCATGGCTTCCTTGGCCATTGAATTTAGGGCCACATATAAATTCCCGCTATCCATCCCTATTCTATAAAACGAATAAACACTCTGGGAAACGAAATCTTCTCCTTTAGCGCTAAATACTATGGTTAAGAACAAAAGTGCCGACAATACTCCGCTCTTTTGACTACCTGTAAATTTGTCCAAAAAACCCTTTGAAGGCCCGCCGTGAATATAGTATCGTCTCCCTACCCTGCCTGTCCTCTCATACTCGTCGTCATACCTATAACCCCGCCCAATCTCTTGAGCAGCTTTTTCCCACTCCCAGTCATCCCAGCGCTCGAACGGATTCATTTATTCACCCACCTTCATCTTTTTTAGCTGGCCTTTTAAGGGTTTTCCTTCTCAGAGACAACCCTTGCTAAAAAATATGAGTGGACAACCAAAAAAAGAACAATAAAATTTGTTCTTTTTTAAAACATCGGCCTATCCCCTCTAAGCCCTACACTGATCACTAGACCGACAGCCATCATATTGGCCCACATGGAGCTGCCCCCTGAAGTGATAAAGGGCAGCGGCAAACCGGTAACAGGCATAATACCCGAAGCCATCCCGACATTGACAAAAATATGGAAGGCCAGCATGGAAACGACACCTGCCGTGATCAACATTCCATGGCCATCCCTAGCCTTCATCCCAATACTTATTATTCTTAACAAAAAAATACAGAATATGAAAAGCAAAATAGAAGTGCCGATAAAGCCAAACTCCTCACCCACTACCGAAAAGATAAAATCCGTATGATGTTCAGGCAGGAAATTTAGTTGTCCTTGGGTTCCTTCCCTAAACCCTTTGCCCCAAAGACCCCCGGAGCCTATAGCCCAAACAGACTGGATAACATGATAGCCATCTCCGGAAATATCCCGAGCCGGATCAATAAAAACTAACAAACGATTTAATTGGTAATCCTCCAAAGGAAGACGCAAGCCTTCCAAATAACTAAGCGGCCAAGGAAGATTGGTAGCAAAATGAAGATAAACAGCTGTAACTACCGCTATGAACGTACCCAGAATAATACTTCCAAATTTAAACGGATTTGCTCCCGCCACAAACATCATCCCGATGAAAATAGCCCCGAATACCAGAGCTGTTCCTAAATCCGGTTGCAGAAATATCAACATGGTTGGTGGTAAAGTAAATAAAAGGGGAACTATAAAATCCTTAACATTATTTAGTTTTCCTTTCCGTTTAGAAAGAAAGTTAGCAAAAGTTACAATATACAAAACCTTGGCAAACTCAGAGGGTTGAATACGTATAGCAGAAGTAATAGTAATCCAGCGCTGAGCTCCTTTAGCAGAAGATCCCACCACCAGAACAAGTATTAACAAAAAAATGTTGATACCATAGACCCACCAGTTTATTTTTTTCCAGCGATCATAATCTATAGCTGCTACTACAGTAGCAATTATCAGTCCCGTTACGATCCAAACAATTTGGTTTTTCACATAATGATAAGGATCTGTTTCCAGAACATTAATGGATGCCGTGCTTAAAATAAGCAGGCTGGCTCCTAGTAGCAAAGCCAGGGTCAGAATCATTCCGAAATCTAAGCCGTGTCTAAATTTAAATTTTCTATCAAATCTTTTGATCATCTGTGTTTTTTCCCTATCTTAACAGCTTTTTCTTCTTAAAATTATAACATAAGAGGGTAGCTAAAAAAAGCATGTTAATGAAGGGACTAAGAGGACTGAACTCTCTCCATATAATCTCTTCTGATTTTTTTAACGGGGATGCTGGCTATCAAAGCAACATCCCGTTCATCTTTATCAAGATGTACCTCCATTCCTTGCTCATCAATAATCATATAATTAGAAATCACTTTAATAAGATCTTCTTTAAGCCTGTTCATAAGATAGGGCGATATGTTGGCCCGGTCATGAACCAGAACCAAGCGTAACCGTTCTTTAGCGTGAATGCGGCTACTGGAAGTATCCTTGCCCAGCACACGATATAAAAATTCCCACAACATTATTACCTCCCTCCTGTGCAGGGCTAGCGTATGCCGACTAATCTTCTGAGTTTGTCCAGAATACTGATAGAAACATCAAGATTCATAAGCGGAACCTCTTCCCCTCTTATCCGCTTAGCAATTCTTCGATAAGCTTCTCCGGCCTGGGAAATGACATCCATTACTGCAGGCTCTCCTCGGTTGGTGGAGACAATGATCTTCTCATCTTCAGGTACAACTCCAAGAAGGTCTATGGCCAAAATATCCACTATATCTTCGATATCCATCATGTCCCCATATTTCACCATTCGCGGCCTAATTCTATTGATAATGAGTTTAGGATTACGAAGATCAGAACTCTCCAACAGGCCAATAATTCGATCAGCATCACGAACTGCACTCACTTCCGGAGTGGTTAACACAATAGCCTTGTCCGCACCTGCTATAGCATTATAGAAGCCTCGTTCGATTCCTGCGGGACAATCTATCAAAACATAATCGAAATCATCCCTTAATTCTGCGCAAAGATCTTCCATCTCAGCCGGGTTGACTGCATTCTTATCCTTAGTCTGAGCGGCTGGAAGCAAAAATAGGCTGTCAAATCTTTTGTCCTTAATCATGGCCTGCCTAAGACGACAATTGCCGTTGGTGACATCGACTATGTCATAGACAATTCTATTTTCAAGTCCCATGACCACATCCAAATTACGCAGACCAATGTCCGTATCTATTAACGCGACCTTAAAACCTGCAAAGGCTAGTGCTGTTCCGATATTTGCTGTTGTAGTAGTCTTTCCTACGCCACCCTTTCCTGAAGTTACTACAATTGTTTCACCCATATTTAAGCCTACCTTTCCATCTAGTTTTGTTATGTGTAAATCATGAACGAGCATTCCAGGTAATTTTGTATGTAAAAGTGAGAAAATATTCCGTTTTACCTGGTAATTACGTCTGGAGACTAATAATAGTCTTCGGGATCCTGAGAAAAATATTCTACAATTACCCATTCTTTTCCTTTAGCAAAAAAGAAAAACCGAGGTTTAAATTCCCCAGTTTTTCTTACTAATCCGCCTATTTCCAACCGAAATAATGTTTAAACGCTTCTTTGGCGACATAACCTGCTGTATCTCCTCCATGTCCCCCATATTCTACTACTCCGGCAAAGGCAATCTCGGGGTCATCGTAAGGAGCAAAAGCGACGAACATT
>CALBJS010000220.1 GCA_937892995.1 uncultured Peptococcaceae bacterium
CCCACAGGTAAAGAATGTCAAATAATAAGTTTCAGCGGTTATTAAGATTATATTCTCCGGCTATCCAGATACCCCTGGAGGATGAAAACCGCTGCCATTTTATCTATAATCTTTTTTCTCTTGGCACGGGAGAGATCTGCTTCTAGCAAAGCCCTTGTTGCTCCGACCGTGCTTAAACGTTCATCCCATAGTCTGATCGGTAAGGAAAATCTGTTCTGAAGGTCGTTAGCAAATTTTTCTGTAAGTCTGGCCCTTTCTCCCAGTGTACCATTCATGTTTCTGGGATAGCCTAGGACAATCTCTTCAACTTCATAGTCTGCGATTAGACGATTTAGTTCCTCCTTTTCCATTTTGGACCTTTTAATTACCAGTAAAGCCTGGGCAGTAATAGCCAAGGGATCACTCATAGCAACTCCGATAGTTTTTTCACCTAGATCTAGGCCCATTATCCTCAATATTCCACCTCCCGAAAACATTATGCATAAATTATACGATCTTAAGACAAAAGTGGGGACAACTCCTACCACAATAGCCGCAAAGAATACAGCCCTCGCCATGGAGACAAGCATGTCCATCCTTTAAATATAAGGCCTTTTGGGGACAGGTTCGGACACAGTTCCCACATCCTTGGCACCAATCAGCAATGTACAGTTTTCGTTCCCTATGAATAATTGAATTGCGAAGTTCTTCAGTAACCTCCTTCCCTGAGATCAAGGCGAGATTAAAGTCTACTTCCTGAATAGAAGACATACCTAAGGCCATAGCCTGAACACCCGGGATGCTTCGGATAAACTTAAGAGCCCTTTCAGGATGCCTAGCCAGATGCCCTCCTCCAAATACCTTCATCGCATACATACCTATCCCTAGTTCAGAAGCGAATCCGATAGCCTCTAGCATCCCTTTAAGACTACCATCTATTATTCCCAATCCTTGATAGTTGATTAAAGGATGAATAATGTCCAGCCCAGGCTGGAGGGCTCCAGCCTTTACACCCTGGATAGCATGGGTTGAAATGCCAATATACTTCACCAACCCTTTAGCTTTGGCTTCCAGCAAAGCATTCCAAGCTTGAGCATGTCCTTTCAGGGTGAGATGACTTTCCTGTTCATGTAATAAAAAGATATCAATGATCTCACGGTCTAATTGTTTTCTAGCTTTCTCCAAACTGTTAAATAATTCTTCACTGGTTACAGAATAGGATTTAGTGACCACCTTTAATTCGGGATGATCCTTAAGAACAGGATTTAACTGATTGTAATTCTCATATATTTCTGCGGTATCCACCCAGTCTATCCCTTTAGTCACTGCGTATCGTAAGATTTCTTGACCCTGTTTCTCTGACACTCGACCTTGGAGAGGGGAAATTGCCAAACTTCCAAAACAAATTTCCGATACATCCGGTCCTTTTAAACCCAGCCTTACCCTCTGCAAAATTCCTGCCCCCATAACAAATATAATTGAAAAATAATTATTTTTTTCATTAGACAAACTATACCCTCACTGAAGTGAGGGCACGTTAAAATAAGTGTGCTAAGTAGGTTCTGCACATGAATTATTTCTTTAGAATAGCGAATCAAAGTTCTTTTAGGTAATGACCCACTAACTCTTCCAATAATTCATACCTTTCTAATTTACGTATCTTAGTCCTAGCCTGATTATGACTGGTAATATACACAGGATCGCCGGACATGAGATATCCCACTAACTGGTTAATGGGATCATATCCTTTTTCCTGTAGTGCAGCATAAACCTGTTGCAATATCTCCCGTGCTGAATTTTCACTCGCGAGGGATTTAAACATCATAGTTTCTTCCATTTTACTCAAGGTTTATACCTCCTTTCTTTATACCAGTTTATTAAATTACTATTCTATGCCCAAACAAAAATTACCTTTTATCCTTGGAAAATTAAATATATTATTTACTTCTCATAGCCAAAAATTTGCTTATTATTCTTGGAGCTTTATCTAGTGCTTCTCCTAGCTTGGATGGATCTTTTCCGCCGGCTTGAGCCATATCAGAACGCCCACCTCCCCCTCCACCGGTTAAGGCCACAACTTCTTTAATAATCTTTCCAGCATGTAGTCCTCTTAAACCTGTGGGGTGGATAGCTGTAACTAGATTGACTTTCCCCTCAGCAACTGCTCCAAGGACAAGAACTCCTTCTGTCAGTTTATCTCTAAGCATGTCCGCCGTCTGCCTAAGGGTTTCCATGTCCGAGGCCTGAACTTGGGCAACCAGTACCTTCACTCCTTGGACATCTTGAATTTTATCCAAGATGCTGTCCGCTTCATACTTTGATAATTTGGCAGTAAGTTGTTGGACTTCTCTTTCCAGATCCTTGATCTGAATGGTTAGAGAATGGATTTTTTTTACCGTTTCTTGAGGCTGGACTTTAAGGAGAGAATTAATCCCGTCAAGTTGGTTCTCAAGATCCCTCAGATAGGTGAGAGCCCCTTCCCCCGCAACTGCTTCGATCCTTCTCAACCCGGCACCGATACCGGTTTCAGTAATTATCTTAATTAACCCGATTCTCCCAGTACTCTCGACATGGGTACCTCCACAGAGTTCCAGACTATAATCGCCCATTTCAACTACCCGTACAGTATCACCGTACTTCTCTCCAAACAAGGCTATCGCCCCTTTGGTTCGGGCTTGGTTCCTGCTCATTTCTTCTGTTTTTACCTGATAGTTAGCCCTGATCTGGTTATTCATTTCGTTTTCGACAGCTAAAATCTCTTCCTTAGTCAAAGGCGAGAAGTGAGAGAAGTCAAATCTTAAACGGTCTCTGCTAACAAGAGAACCGGCCTGTTGAACATGTTCACCTAACACCTTACGCAAAGCACTATGCAGAAGATGAGTAGAACTATGGTTAACGGCCACAGCCTTTCTGTCCTGTGGGTTTACTAAAGCTTGAGCCTTATCCCCTTTATTAAAGACCCCGTTCTTAATCAAAATTCGATGACTGACCGCCCCATTGGGTAATTTTCGTAATTCGATAATCTCCGCAAGAGCTTTATCGGTCGTTAGAATTCCTTCATCTGAAACTTGACCTCCGCTTTCTACATAAAAGGGGGTTTTATCCAAGAAACAAAGGATTTCCTCACCCTCACCAGCACTTTCTACTTCTCCGTCATCGTTGAAGAGAGCTTGGATAATACAGTCTGTAGTCAAGGCCCGATATCCAAGAAATTCCGTAGATCCCAATACCTTAGCTTTCTCTAATAAAGCTGTGTTCTCTATTGCTACTTTCATCTGTCGGGATTGTTCTTTGGCCAGGCGTCGATGTTCCTCAGAAGCCCTTTTAAAGGATTCCATATCTATAGAGATACCCTCTTCAACTAGCATCTCTCCGGTTAGTTCTATCGGAAATCCGTAAGTTTCATAAAGGTGGAAAGCATCTTCGCCACTAAATTCTTTGTGGCCAGTTTCTTGAAGCGATTTTACTTTTTCTTGTAATATTAAGATTCCTTGTTCGAGGGTAGCCTGGAAATTCTTTTCTTCCAAACGAAGATGATTTAAAATGAAATTTTCGTTCTCTTTTAGTTCCGTGTACCAATCAGCATAGTAATCCTTAATAACCTGGAAAACTTGCTCTAGAAACGGTTGGTCTATACCTAAAAGGCGAGCATAACGAACAGCCCTACGGAGAATTCGCCTAAGGACATAACCCCGTCCCTCACTACTGGGACGAATCCCGTCAGCTAGCATGAAAGATATCGCTCTGGTATGATCAGC
This sequence comes from uncultured Peptococcaceae bacterium, assembly GCA_937892995.1. Lineage (GTDB taxonomy): Bacteria > Bacillota > Desulfitobacteriia > Desulfitobacteriales > Syntrophobotulaceae > CALBJS01. The sequence continues at coordinate 3,738 of CALBJS010000220.1, forward strand.
AACGACTTTGAGAGCTAAATCGGTTTTTGGGTCTTTTTTATACTCTACCCCAGCAATTTCCGCTGTCTTATTAATAATAGGTAAGAAAAGGTCAGTATCAAAATTGGAATCTACTCCTTGAAGAACCGAGGCAATCCTTTCCAGTCCCATCCCCGTATCGATATTTTGCTTAGGAAGTGGGGTCAATATCCCGGCTTCATCCCTATTATATTGCATGAAAACAAGATTCCAGATTTCCAAAAAACGATCACAGTCACAACCTAGAGCACAATCTTCTTTGCCACATCCCCGGGTATCTCCAAGGTCTACATATATTTCTGGACCACAAGGGCCTATCGGACCTGCCGCCCAGAAATTACTCTCATCATCCACTATTCTATCGGGAAGAACACCCGCTTCTTTTATCCAAATGGTTCTAGCTTCTTCGTCTTCAGGATGAATAGTCACCCAAAGTTTTTCAATTGGGAGCTTAAGCACTTCAGTAACAAATTCCCAAGCATAGCTGATCGCTTCTTTTTTAAAATAATCACCAAAAGAAAAATTTCCAAGCATTTCGAAAAAGGTATGATGTCTGGCTGTTTTTCCCACGACTTCTAGATCAGGAGTACGAACACATTTTTGAGAGGTTGTAGCCCTAGGGAACGGTGGTTCAACCTGTCGCATAAAATAAGGTTTAAATGGGACCATCCCTGCCACTGTCAGTAACAAAGTAGGATCATCCTTAGGAATAAGTGAAGAACTAGGCTGAATTGTATGATCTTTCTGTTCAAAATATTTCAAGAACATTTCTCTTAATTGTTTTCCGGTATACATCTTCTTCCTCCTTATATGGAAGGCTCAATTTGAGCTTATTAATACTATAGGCAATACCTGCTAAGACACTCAATTAAGTATAGCTAATACAGAAGTTTTCTGTCAACAGGACTCATTCCTTAGTAGATTTAAAAAATTTGGGGGAAACGAGATAATAGTAGATATCTCGGAATATAATCCTGACTACAGCAGCCAGGGGTATAGCGACTAGCATCCCTAATAGACCACCCAATTCTCCACCAGCAAGGAGGGCAAAAACCACCCAAAGGGGATGTAGTCCAACTTTATTGCTCATCAGCCGAGGATTGATGATATTGCCATCTATCTGTTGGACAATAAAAATAATCAACACAACTTTTATGGCCATTAAAGGACTTTTACTTAGTGCCAAGAGAACAGATGGGATACTACCGAGAACAGGACCAAAATAAGGTATCAGATTAGTGATCCCACAGATCACTCCGATAATAAGGGAATATTCCATTCCAATAAGTTTAACCCCTACTCCTATTAAAAAACCCACAATAAAAGCATCAATAATATTTCCTTGGATATAGCGTTGAATGATATAGTCTATCTCCTGAAGAAATCGATACCATTCCCCCCTCATCTTTCCAGGGGCAAGTTTTATTACCCCATTAGTAATCTTCTTCCAATCTATTAAAAAATAGATTGCCAGAATCGGTGACAAGATCATTAATCCTAATGAAGCAAGTAATCCCGGCAGATTCTTAATGATATTCTCTAGCCAACTGATTAACAAAGCTTGTCCTTCCATAAGTTCTTCATCTAATAACTCACTAACCTCATTTGGTAACCCTGCTTGAGAGTAGTAGTCTTTGGCGTTTTGAACATAGTCATAAATAACTTGAAATCTTTCCGGTAAAACTATGGCCAGCTTTCCTAACTCTATGTAAAGTTTGGGTAGCAAGAAGAAAAGAATTAGTGCTAGCAAGACTGTAATCCAGATGAAAATTACCGCCACAGCGCCTCTACGTAATAATCCCTTTTTCTCTAACCACGTAACTACTGGACTCAATAAATAGGCCATTACTGCACCAACTATAAAAGGGGAGACTATATTCTTCACCTTATAAAGAAAATAACAACTCAGGACAAGAAGAAAAGCAATGAAAACCCACCTAATAATAGAACGTTTCATATTTGAACCCTCCGCTATAAAATAAAAGGCTGGTTTTTTCAAAAGTTTTGAAAATCCCAACCTCCCATTTTCTAACTAAAATATATTAGCCTAGCCCAGCTATTCGGCCATTGCCTGCATAACTTCTTGATCTTCCAGAAAAAAATCCTCCCAAGCTACTAAAGTTCCGTCTTCTTCCAAATCATAAACAACAACCTTGTCAGTATGACTGTTGAACTCTACGCAACAATCCCAGCAATAGAATTGTTCTACACCCACTTTACCTATTTGTCGCCCCCCACAAACCGGGCAAATCATGGCATTGAACCCCCTTTAATCACAATAACATCTTGGCTTTCGGCAAGAATATTTTCCTCAAAAATAGCCTCCCTGCCATTAAGAAGATCAGCGAAAAGACCGTCTGATAGCTCATAACCCAAAACTATTTGCACCAAATTATCGACAAAGACATCACCTATAGTACCTCTTATTTCCCCATTTCCATTAAAAACCTTATTCCCAACCTTTTTTGACCAACACGTTCCCTGTACTTTCTTCTTATTATTTTTTACCATAGAAAGAGATTCTTTTCCGAAAGATGAAATGTCATCCCGCGAAATCCTTTCCTGTTGGGGCTTTAAAAGCGATTCCCTCTCCATAATTATGCCGGTAACAATATTAAATTTTTCATCAAAAAGGATATCTTTAACCCATCCTAGTCGCTCCTCAGAATTTGGGTCAATAACCGGAATTTTGATAAGATCTCGCATCCTCCGCATAAATTTCCTCGTTTAAATTTTTATTATTATAGCTAATATTTTTTCCATATTTGATAATTATTATTCATTATATATCGTTGATCAAATTAGTTTGATTTATCGAATAATTTTTATGTAAAGAAGCGGCAGTGGAATTATCCACGCCGCCGCTTATTTAGAGAGCTACTTAGCGATACCTTCTCCTACTATTATTCATACCTTCATTCTCTTTTCCTGATAATTTTTAATTGCTACATGAACCGCATCAGCAGCAAGATTGGAGCAATGCATCTTGGTTTCTGGTAGCCCTCCGAGGGCCTCAGCAACTGCTGCATTGGATATCTCCAAGGCTTCCTCTAAGCTTTTACCCTTAACCATCTCTGTAACCATACTACTGGTAGCCACTGCAGCTCCACATCCGAAAGTTTTAAATTTAATATCCTTAATAATATTATCCTCTATTTCAAGGGTAATACGCATAATATCGCCACACTTAGCGTTACCTACTTGTCCAACCCCATCAGCCTTCTCAATCTCACCTACATTACGAGGATTAGTGAAATGATCGATTACTTTTTCAGAATACATATTATTCACTCCTATATCCCTCAAGTCTAAGATTTTTTTAACAGTTTGCTTTATAATAGAGTGGTGACATTGATCTTAACCTATTAACTATCTTGGGGAGCTCTTGTAACACAAAGTCAATATCTTCATCCGTATTCTGTCTTCCTAAAGAAAGTCTAAGCGAACCATGAGCAACCTCATGACTAAGTCCCATGGCCAAGAGCACATGGGACGGATCTAGGGAACCCGAAGTACAGGCTGAACCGCTAGAGCCGGCTATCCCCACCATATCAAGGCTTAATAAAAGGGATTCACCCTCAATGAAATTAATGCTGACATTTACATTGTTAGCCAGGCGCTTTTCTCCTCGCGGCCCGTTTAGTTTAACATTGTCAATTCTAGACAGGATTCCATCTATTAGTTTATCTCTAAGTCTGGTAAGTTCTCTGCTTTCCTCTTCCATTCGTTCTTCAGCCAGCTCACAAGCTTTTCCAAAGCCGATTATTCCAGGAGCATTTTCCGTTCCGGAGCGCATTTTCCTTTCTTGGGCCCCACCAAACACAAGCGGCGAGATCCTTACACCCTTACTGAAATGAATTCCAACACCGGCG
>CALBJS010000221.1 GCA_937892995.1 uncultured Peptococcaceae bacterium
AATATATAAAATATTATTAAATTTACCTACGATTTCTTGTCTATGTTTCACCCTGTTAAACATAGACAAGAAATCGTAGGTAAATTTAATAATATTTTATATATTAATGACTCTAAAGGGACCAATCCTGATTCTTCGATTAAGGCTCTGCAGTCCTATGAAGAAAATATTGTGCTTATTGCCGGAGGTCAGAATAAAGGGTTGGATATGACCCAATTTTTGGAAGAGGCTAAAAAAAAGGTAAAAAGTTTGGTTTTAGTAGGCCAAGCCTCCGGAGAGCTAGAAGAAATCGCTTTGAAGCTAGGGTTAAAGAGGATAATAAGGTCAACCGGTTTTGAAGATTGTGTCCAGAAAGCGATAGCTGAAGCTGAGCCAGGTGATGTGGTTTTACTTTCGCCTGCTTGCACAAGTTGGGATATGTTTAAAAATTATGAGGAAAGAGGAGAATTGTTTAAGGAGTTAGTGCGTAAGAATTATAGCGAACCCGTATAATTTAAGGGGGGAGCTATGTGATTCGAAAACACGGGGAGATTGATACTGCTTTGCTAGGAATTATTATCATTCTATTAGTTATCGGGATAATAATGACCTATAGTTCTAGTGCAGTGAAAGGATATCTTTATTATGATGATCCCTATCATTATTTTAAGGCGGAACTTGTCTGGGTGGCACTAGGGCTCGTCGCCTTGACTATAGCTATGAGGTTAGAATGGCGGTTTCTTTACAAGTGGGCTAAGCCAATTCTTTATATTGCTCTTTTGCTCTTGGTCTTGGTTAAGATTCCTGGAATTGGCAAGACAGTAAATGGGGCAACTAGATGGATTGGAGTTGGGCCCCTATCTATCCAGCCTTCGGAAGTAATCAAGCTTGCCATGGTGTTGATGATGGCCAGATTTCTTTCAGCAAATCCTTATAAGATAAAATCTTTCCGTAAGGGAATTATTCCTTCTCTTGCTCTCTTGGGGGTTGTCTGTGCCTTAATCATGCTCCAGCCCGACTTGGGGACTACTTTGGTTGTTGTAGCGACTGTTTTCTTTATGCTTATCGCGGTAGGTGCAAATTTGTGGCATATTGCCGGGCTGGGAATTGCAGGGTTGGGATTGGTAGCTGCAGCTATCATTGCTGCACCTTACAGAATGAGCAGGATATTTGCTTTTTTAGATCCGTGGGCAGATCCTTTAGGGAAGGGCTATCAGACAATCCAATCCTTGTTGGCACTTGGGCCCGGTGGTCTGTTTGGGCTAGGTCTCGGTCAAAGCAGGCAAAAATTCCTTTATTTACCTGAAAACCATACCGATTTTATTTTTGCCATGATAGGGGAGGAACTTGGTTTCGTGGGAGCTTCTTTAGTAGTCTTACTTTTCTTTCTCTTTATTTGGCGGGGCTTCAAAATAGCGATACATGCACCGAACACCTTTTTGAGTTTATTGGCAGTAGGACTAACATCGCTGATTGGTATTCAGGCCATGATTAATATGGGAGTTGTTACCGGTGTTCTTCCCGTAACAGGGATAACCCTTCCTTTCTTAAGTTACGGAGGGACGTCACTTTTGTTTACTATGATAGGTGCCGGACTATTGCTTAATATCTCGGGAATAGCGGGCAAGTCTGAGGAGGTAATCTAATTTGCGAGTGATCGTAACCGGAGGGGGAACAGGAGGGCATGTCTATCCGGCCCTGGCAGTGGCTAAGGGATTGTTGGATAGGTTAAATAATATGGAAATCCTTTATGTAGGTACTAAAGAAGGGATGGAAGCTAAGCTAGTACCTGATAATGGCTTTATCTTCAGGGGGATATCCGGTAAAGGGCTGTCCCGTAAACTGAGTATCGAGACCCTTAAGACTGCGGGGACGAATATGGTGGCTTTATGGGAAACCAAAAAGGTATTAAAGGAATTTAAACCGGATCTTGTGGTAGGAACAGGTGGTTATGTTTCCGGTCCTGTGGTACTATCTGCCGCTTTATTCGGAATTCCTACCCTTTTACATGAACAAAATGCTTTTCCCGGAAAGACAAATAAGTTATTATCCAAAGTAGTTAAGAGTGTAATGGTAACTTTCCCCGAGAGTGCCAAGTATTTTCCTTCTAGAGAAAAGATCCAAGTGGTTGGACTTCCGGTAAGGGAAGAGATTGGTAAGATAGACCGGAAAACAGGGGCCAAGGAGTTTGGGTTGGAATCGGATAAAAGGACTTTATTGGTGACAGGTGGGAGTAGAGGGGCCTTGAGCATTAATAAGGCCTTAATTCATTTGTTAACGAAGTTAGAAGAATATCCTGATGTTCAGGTGATCTGGGCGACAGGTTCTGCTACCTATCAATCAGTAGTCGCTGAATTGGAAGCTAAGGGGATAGATTGGCGTCAACCACAATGGAGAATAATAGAGTACATTAAAAATATACCCCAGGCTCTCGCTTGTTCGGATCTTTGCATTTGTCGAGCAGGGGCTACGACTCTTGCTGAATTATCAGCTGCGGGGAAAGCGAGCATTCTTATTCCCTACCCCTATGCCGCTGAGAATCATCAGGAGTATAATGCCAGAGTATTTGAAGATAAGGGTGCTGCTCAAGTTCTTCTCGATAAAGAATTAGATGGCCCCATCCTTTGGGAAACTGTCGAAAAAGTTATTTTCAATGCTTTTAAATTAGAAGAGATGAGTAAAAGATCTGAGGAAGTATTTAACCCCGGTGCCCTAGATAGAATAATAAACTTATGTTTGCAAACAGCCTGGAGATAGTTAAATCAGTTTCATAAATCAGTAGGGAGATGTCTTCAACCCAAATGAATTGATATTCAATATTTCGGTAAAGGTTTGGACAGGCTATACTGCCTGAAGATTATTAAGAATCATCATTCCTTAGCGATTTTTCCTTTTTTCACACTGTCAGCCTATATTGCATAACATAGGCAGTAGAAGAAAGGAGGCTAGGAGTGTTTCTACATACATCTTTCGATAAACATAGTGTGCATTTAAGGTTTAAGAAACAACGCAATCCGGAGTGAACAGAATGGATTTACCACAAGTTAAGGGTAAGTTAGAGAAAGATTACCCTTTAAAAAAACTTAATACTTGGAGGATAGGCGGCTTAGGCGAATTGGTCTTTTGGCCTAAGGACATTAATGAATTAGTTAATGTGGTTAAGTGGTGTAAAAATCAAAACAAGGAGAAGCCTCTCTTGTTACTTGGCCGTGGTTCTAACGTTCTTCTTCCTGACGAAGGCTTTAAGGGCTTGGTGATTGTTGATACTGAGCTAAGGGGAATCACCTGGCAGGAGGATATGGTTTCCTGCGAAGCAGGTTATTCCTTAATGTGTCTTGCTAGAGAAGCGGCGAGTCGGGGGTTAGGTGGTTTGGAGTTTGCTTGTGGCATTCCGGGTACCGTAGGGGCGGCTATCGCTATAAACGCGGGGGCTCATGGCGAAGAGATAGGAAAATTGGTTAAGGATGTAAAGGTACTTACCCCAGAAGGAGAAATTAGCATCTTGCCAAGCGAAGATATTAGTTTTGAGTATAGGAAGAGTTCGCTTGTAGAGAAAGGATATTTCATATTGGAAAGTGCACTTAGACTTGATCCGGGCGGAGAGAGCGTTGTTATCCGCGAGAGAATGAATGATTTATTAGCTAAAAGAAGAATAACTCAACCCTTGGAATATCCCAATGCGGGAAGTGTTTTCCGTAATCCCCCGGGGAATTCTGCCGGACGTCTTATTGAACAAGCAGGATGGAAAGGGCGTAGAATAGGAGATGCCCAAGTATCGGAGAAACACGCCAATTTTATAGTGAACAGAGGAAATGCTAAATCGGAAGAAATATTAAGATTAATTTTAGAAATCAAAAAAGATATAAGTGCAAAATTCGGGATAGAACTTGAAACGGAGATTAGTGTGATTACTGGTTAGGTAAAAGGAGGAGGGGGCATGACGATGGATCGTTATGTTATAACAGGAAAGCAGAGATTAGAAGGCCGGGTAAGAACCAGCGGTGCTAAAAATGCATCCCTTCCATTAATGGCAGCTTCATTATTAGCTGAAGGGAGAACTATTTTAGTGGGGGTTCCTCGGCTTACAGATATTATCAATATGGCTGAGGTTTTAATGAATCTTGGTTGTAGAATAGAGTTTAAAAATAATGAACTGATGCTGGATACATCGTCTTTGGTAGAATGGACTGTTAGTGAAGAATTAATGAGAAAGATGAGGGCTTCCAATTTGATCTTGGGTCCGATGATCGCTAAAAATGGTAGGGTGAAAATATCAAGACCAGGTGGTTGTGCTATTGGAACACGCCCTATGGATCAACATATTAAGGGGTTAAAAGAATTAGGAGTTACAATTCAAGAGAGACATGGCTATATTGAAGCGAGGGCAGAAAAATTGAGGGGTGGAGAAGTCTATCTAGATGTTCCAAGTGTGGGGGCTACTGAGAATATTATGATGGCAGCAGTGTTGGCCGAAGGAACTACTGTCATCCGAAATGCAGCCAGAGAGCCGGAAATCGTGGATCTCCAAAATCTTCTTAATAAGATGGGAGCCAAAGTTCGGGGAGCGGGCACTCATGTCATCAGAATTGATGGGGTTAGGAAACTATACAGTACTGAGCATACTGTTATCCCTGATAGGATAGAAGCCGGCACTCATATGATTGCTGCTGTCATGACAGGGGGTGACATCTTGGTGGAGAATGTTATCCCTGAACACATCAGTCCTATAGTGGCAAAACTTCGCCAGGGAGGAGCAGAAGTAGTACCTAATGGTGATAGTGTAAGAGTAAAACATAGTGGGAGATTTAAAGCCCTTGATCTTAAAACCCTGGCCTATCCGGGATTTCCAACGGACCTGCAACCCCAATTTCTAGCCTTACTAACTACTGCGGAAGGTACTAGTATTGTGACCGAGACAATCTTTGAGAATCGTTTTCAACATGTTGCTGAACTTATTAGAATGGGTGCCAAGATCACAATCGAGGGGCGTACAGCCATTATCTCCGGTGTACCCACTTTAGAGGGTGCCTTCGTCGAGGCTACAGATCTGCGAGCAGGTGCTGCCCTGTTCCTCTCGGCTCTAGCCGCAGAGGAAGGAACAGTTCTGGAAAAGGTCGATCATATCGACCGGGGTTATGAGAACCTGGAAGAGAAATACCGGGCCTTAGGAGCCAAATTGCAAAGAGTAGTTTGACCCTCCTAAAATAATATTTGCACCATCTTGGCTTGGTATTGTAAAATATACAAAATGATAGGCTTGGAGAGAAAGAATTTGTCTTATACTAGACCCAAAGCTTCCTTTCTTTATATAGCGGCGTTGATCTGCCTTTTAGCGGTAGGATTATTCATGTTTTCCAAATCGGACTATTTTGCTGTGAATGAAATTCGCACAGAGGGTTTAAATAATGTTGCTGAGGATGAAGTGTTTCGCTTACTGGGAACAGTGAAAGGTGAAAATCTTTTTCTTACCGACACTGAAGTTCTAGCTCGGAAGATCAAGCTCCATCCCCTGGTAGATGAGGCTGTGGATAAAAAAAGGTATTTGGC
>CALBJS010000222.1 GCA_937892995.1 uncultured Peptococcaceae bacterium
GTGACTGGAGTTCAGACGTGTGCTCTTCCGATCTTCCATGCCACCGCACTCTTAGCCCATTCTTATCCCGGACCATCAAGGCAAGGCGCAAGCAAACCACCACACAAATTTCGCTCGATGCTATCCGCTGTACAACTAATAAACAAAGAAAGAGCTTCCCCAAAAGAGAAACTCTTTGCGAAAACAAATATAACCGATGCTAAATATCATGTAGCTTCAATATCTTAGTTCAAATACCATAAACATGGGACATTTATTAAATAAACCGCTGTGTATTAAATGAATTTAAGCTATTTTTTAGTTAATGAGCTAAATAGATGCCTAGATTTAACTAAATAATCTATTCCGGAGATAATTGTAAGAATTAAGGCAATATAAAGCATCGGTTCCCCTAAATAAATACCAAAATAGGAAAACGGCCAATCCTTTAGGAGTAATGCGGAGATTGCCACTACCTGGGCAAAGGTTTTAAGTTTTCCTAGCTTACTAGCACTTATAACGACACCATCGGCAGCAGCGATAGCCCTTATTCCTGTCACTGCAAATTCTCTTGCCAAAATGACCCATACTATCCATGCTGATACTATCTCCAATTCTACTAAGGAAATCAATGCTGCAGAAACAAGAAGTTTATCAGCAAGCGGATCTAAAAATTTCCCCAAGTTTGTAACTTGCCTACGTTTTCGAGCAATATAGCCATCTAAACCATCCGTGGCAGCAGCCAAAATAAAAATTGCAGCAGCTACATAGTCTTGGTAAGGGAAATATGTTTTACCACCTGGAAGTTTTAGCAAAAGCATGACCATAAAAATAGGTATCATGATTATTCTGATAAGCGTTAAGATGTTGGGTAGATTCACTTAAGCTCCTTCCCTTCTAAATCATAGCTGTCAGCCCGGAGAATTCGAGCCTTGATAATATCTCCCGGTTCATGTTTCTTATATATTTTTAGGTAAATCTGACCATCTATTTCGGGAGCATCTCCTTCTGTCCGACCTAACCAATTCTGTTCGGACAATTCTTCCTCGAGGATAACCTTAAGAGTCTGGCCAACTCTTTTTTGTTGAATCTGGTAGGCAAGCTCAGCCTGTAGAGCCATAACAGCATCTTTGCGGGTTTCCCGAACCTTTAGCGGGATCTGGTCTTTCATTTTTCCCGCAGGCGTGTTTTCCTCTTGGGAATAGGCAAAAACACCTAAACGATCCAGTTTAACTTTGCGGATGAACTTAAGGAGGTTTTGGAACTGTTCTTCAGTTTCTCCTGGAAACCCTGTGATGAAAGTCGAACGTATAAAGATATTAGGAATTTCCTTACGAAGTTTTGAGATCAGAGTTTCTGCTTCCTCCACAGTATTTCGTCTGTTCATCCTAGCCAAGATCTCATTATCGGCATGTTGAAGTGGTAGATCAACATACTTGCAGATCTTGGGCTCCTCACTAAGCAATTTAATTAATTCGTCAGAAAAGGCATCGGGATAACAATACATCAATCTAATCCATTCAATATTCTCAACCTCGATAAGTTCCTTAAGAAGATCCGATAAGCGAAATGATCCGTAGCGGTCTATCCCAAACCGAGTAGTATCCTGGGCGACTAACGCTATCTCCTTAACCCCTTCAAGAGCTAATCTCCTAGTCTCCTCAACGATTGATTCGATTGCTCTACTCCTATAGCGTCCTTTAATTTGGGGAATTGCACAATAGCTACAACAATTATTGCACCCTTCCGCTATCTTTACATAGGCAAAGTATGGAGGTCCCGAAAGAATCCTTGGCATCTCGTGAGAATATATGAAGTTCTGATTATTGTTATAAGTATAAATCCTCTGATTACTGGAATCATCGATAGCCGCAACTATCTTATTAAGATCACCGTCTCCCAGAACACCATCCAATTCGGGGATTTCCTCCAATAATTGTTTACCATAACGCTGTGCAAGACAACCAGTAGCATATATCTTTTCACAGATACCTTTAGTTTTTAATTCTGCCATTTCCAAGATAACTTCTATTGATTCTTTTTTGGCTTCTTCAATAAAACCACAGGTATTGACAATAATTAGGTTAGCTTCAGAGGGTTCGGATATAATGTTAAATCTCTTTGAAAACATTCCAGCTATTATCTCGCTATCCACTTGGTTTTTAGGACATCCCAGATTAACTACCGCAACTTTTTTCTTCAACTTCCACCTCGTTACTATGGAAAAAGTCTTGATTTCAATTCAGTATATACCAATAGTTCCCTTAGTGTCAAAATCAATTCCCAAACCAAATGCCCGAAATGATATTTCAGGCATTTAACGCTTTATATCTATCTACTTTTGGTACTTTTGATGACTTAAACAAAGAATTATAAATTTAGAATAGTATCTTCGGTAACAATATAGTTTCGCACGACTTCTCCGGAAACCCCTAAAGGCTGAACTTCTTTCCCATTCAACTTAAGGGTAAAGCCTCCTGCATTACCGATGGTAAGAAATTCAATCCGTTCTTTGCCCTCTAAAATTTTATTAGTTCCTGAGTAACTCATTCCGTCCAGAACAATAACCCCATCCACTCTTATCTTAAGCCAACAATTCTCTTTAAAAATAAGCTCGGCAACGATCCCCTCATACTTAGCGGGTAATTCTTCAGCGGGTTGGGCTGAATCTTGGACCGAATTAATAGGATTATTTTGGGTTTCAGGTGCTATTGGTAACGGTGTCGGTGTATAATCCGAAACCTGAGGACCACTATTTGCTTTACTAAGATAAGTAATTCCTATAACGATTAATACAGCAAACAAGGCCATCACTACTATTACAATTGGTTTAAACCATACCGGAGTACTTTGAATAGGAGTTAAAGTCGAATGTAATTCTGGTGACGGTTCTTTGGCTAAAGAAGAACTATAAAGATTAATTATTTCCTCGGAATTAAGTCCTAAATGTTTGCAATACGTTCTTAAAAAGCCCCTAGTATAAACAACACCAGGTAAGATGGCATACTCTTCATTTTCCAAAGCCTCTAAATATCTGGCTCTTATCTTAATACTATCCTCGACATCATGATAGCTCCAACCCTTTTCTTCCCTGGCCTTTCGCAAAAGTACCCCTTCTCCAGCCATTATTCCCTCACCACAACTTCCTCTGCTATTTTAATCCAAAGTAAATCTGTCTAGGTAACTTTTCAAACTTTCGAGACTCTTCTCAAGGCAATTATTTTGAATACAGATTTCATAATTAGAACTACTTTTATTAGGATAGCCATAGAGCTTGTCATAGTATTCAACAATTAATTTATGGACAAAGTCTTCATATTTCCTTTCCCCTAAGAGATGTAACAATTCGTCAATAGATCGCTTACCCAGTCTCTTTTTCAATTTTTCCAAAGCAGGTCCTAGGTCACAAAGTGCTTCAGGGATAGCTGTATACTCAGCAACTAACCTCTTAACTCTCCTTTCAAGCGAATCATAAAGCAAAATTTGGGTACCCTCTTGCATCGCCCTAAACATAGCTGTAGGAATGGTCACTCGCCCTATCCTTTTGCTCTCACATTCCATAATTAGATAGGGATAATCTTGATATTTAGATATTTCTTGAAAAAGAAGTGCTTCGAACTGCTTTTGGGTTGGTTGAGAGTCTAAACCAATATACCCAAAGACCGAACCTCTGTTATTAGACAATCCCTCCAGGTCAATTACCGGATAACCATCTGTTTTTGCTCTTTTCAAGAGTTCTGTTTTCCCAGTACCGGTGTTTCCCCTAAGAACAACTATATGGTAAGGAAATTCCGCCCTTGCAAAATATTCAACGATAGAATGCCTATAGGCTTTATACCCTCCAATTAAGCGAAATACAGACATTCCCATAAGATCGAGAATAATAGCTAAGGACTTACTCCTCATCCCTCCGCGCCAACAAAAAAGTAAAACCGAGTCCTTATGTGCTATATCGTCAACTTGTTTGTACAGCGACGGCAATTTTCCGCTGGCAAGCTCTAATCCCATTTCCATCGCCTTTTTTAGGGATTTTTGTGTATATATCGTCCCAAGCTTAGCCCTCTCTTCATTATTAAAGATTGGAATATTGACCGCTCCGGGAATAGTACCTTCCTGATATTCTTTTTCTGACCTGACATCTATAAAGATTATATCAGCTAATTGGGGTAGTTCATCTACTGTAACATCCTGTAACATACTATTTCTCCATGTAAATTTTATTCTACAATATTGTTTGCTAATCCTTCTTTATTATGAATATTTCAGCCTTTGCTATAAGTTTTCTGCTTTTCCAAATTTTTGTTCAAATTGTCCTCTGGTTAGAAGTATTTCCCTAGGCTTGGATCCCTCATATTTACCTACTACTCCTTTGTCCTCAAGAAGATCCATTATCCGAGCAGCCCTCGTATACCCGATCCTTAGCCTTCTTTGCAAAAGTGAAACCGAAGCTGTATTATTCTCAAAAAAAACATTAGCGGCTTTATGAAAAAGTTCATCACCCTGTTCATCGCTTGAAGATACTTGTTGACTCATTTCTGGAATTTCATGATATTCCGGTTTAGCCTGATCTATAAGATAATCTACAATGTTTTTAACCTCTTTATCGGCTAAAAAACAACCTTGAACCCTTATAGGTTTGCTTACCCCTATGGGATGATAAAGCATATCTCCCCTACCTAAAAGTTTTTCGGCACCGCCCATATCCAAGATTGTCCTGGAGTCGATCTGGGAAGAAACGGCAAATGCTATCCTCGAAGGGATATTGGCTTTAATCAGGCCGGTGATAA
>CALBJS010000223.1 GCA_937892995.1 uncultured Peptococcaceae bacterium
ATGAATGTGGTTGGGACGCTTCGGCAATACTCGAACCGTTATATAAAATCGTGTGGCGGGAGCTATCATGTGAAAGAGGACATTTTAGGTGTTGAACTGGATTTTCTGAACAAAGCCGGATAAAGGGGATTGAGTTTATGAACTGGAGTGAGTTATTTAATGTCAATCAGCAGCCGTCTTATGAAGACATAAAAGAATTTATTGGCCAAGGGGAGCCATTCTGGTCTGAGCTACTTTCATATATTGATTTCAGATATCAAGTCCAACCCAAAATGTCGTACAGCAAATGTTCTGCACAGCCGGGTTGGAATGTAAAATATCAGAAAAGTAGTAAATCATTATGTACGCTATATCCAATGGAAGGGTATTTTATTGCGTTAGTCGTGATAGGAGCAAAAGAGGAAGAAGAGGCAGAAATGGCTTTTGGAACATTTACTCCATATGTTCAAAATCTATACCGGAAAACATCTTTTTCCTGTGGTGGACGTTGGCTAATGATAGAGGTAAGAGATAAGTCTGTACTCAATGATATTAAAAGTTTAGTGGCAATAAGGGTCAAGCCTAAAAGGTAGTATAGTTAGATTTCGAGGGGCCGACGTCCTGTCGGCCTCTGAATCTGGGGGGGTGCGACTTTACATAACAGCGTGTTTGCGACACTTTGTCAATATGAGTGCAGTTCGGACGCGTCGCAAACACGCGGGACGTTAGTGTGCCAAGCAAAGCTTGGTACTTCTAGCAAGGTGAAAGTCCTTGCTGGGTAAGGTCTAACCAACCACCCATATCGAGTGTTGTGCCAAAACTGCTAACAGTAAGGCGAAGCGTACACAGAGAACCATATAGGCCATAAGGATAACCGTATATCCTGAAGCATATTCAGCCTCGTTAACGTGATAAAAGCAGATGGCGACGTGTTTAACGTCACGGAAGCCAACACAGAGGAATCGCACTGGCAAGATTCCCGAGGGTCTGCCGGGGTCAGAGAACGTGGCATGTATGGAGAGAAGTATCAGGAACTTGGGAGACCCTGTTTGTTCCGGCACAAGCCGGTAGGACTTACCAATCGAAAAAGAGGAAGGCTGATGACGGACAGGGAGTCGGATTAACCCGTATTACTCTGGGGTCGGGAAAGCCGGCCACATGGGGAAGGGGTTAACAGGAGTATGCAGCTTGCAAAGGAAACATCAACCGGACATGCAGGATCGGAACAATTGATGCAAACCTCCCTGCAGGTAATAGCACAGAAGGCTAAAAGACTCAAAAACTACCGATTTCGCAACCTATACCGGATGCTTAACTACAATGCACTGGCAGAAGCCTGGAAAACAAACAACAAAAAGGCTGCAGCCGGGGTGGACAAAATCACTGCCCAAGAATTTGCCGGAAAACTCAAACAAAACCTGGCAAAATTAGCAGAGCATCTGGAAAAGAAAAGATATCGGGCAAAACTGGTACGAAGGGTAGACATACCCAAAGGGGAAGGAAAAACAAGATCGCTGGGAATACCAACCATAGCAGACAAGCTTGTCCAAAGTGCGGCGGCCAAAATACTGGAAGCCATCTATGAACAGGACTTTTGTGCAAGTATCGGGGTTGTACTGTGGGTCTACAAGGGGGAGAAGAATGGTTGATTTTGAACATATCGATAGAGCTATCAAATTGGTTTGGAAAGAGGACATATTAAAAGACTACAATAATGACTTTATTTTTAAAGAAGATTCTCTTAAAAACACGATTTACTATCATTTGAGAATTAGATTGGGTGATGGCTTTATGATACGAAACCGGGTTCGAATTTATACTGAATATTACTTAAAGAAAAACCAAAGAGCAGATATTGCAATTGTTCAGTTAAAAGCCAAAAACCAGATGGAACCAAAGGATTATTATTTAAAAGACAGAGTTGAACAGGTAATTGCGGTTATAGAACTAAAACATAAAAATGGTTCATGTGGCATTGATTCATTTTTAGAAGACATTGAAAAGGTAAAATATTATATAGGCTTAAGAAGTTATAACAAGTGTCAATTCTACTTAGGGTTTATACATGAAACTGAGTATTCTATAGAAGAAGCCTCTTGGTTAAACGGAAGACAACAGGGTTCATGGGCGAATGGTAGGTTAACAGAACTATCTGCATTTATAGAAGAAGAATCCGAATCCGGTAAAATGGATATGAAGATTATTTCCTACAATAAGATGAATCCTGATTTAAATTTAAAGGTGTAAACGTCATATAACACGGCATTGCCGCTTCGGGTCGCGGAAAGTTAATTCATGATGCGGGATAAGCAAGCCGAATCATTGAGCTGACGCGACCGCATCGATTCGCTAACCGAGTCGGCGGAGGGCAGATTCGAAGAAGAAAGCCCTCCTGTAAGCTCACCGACGTCGGCAATGCCAAATGTTATCTGACATCTGTCTTTCGGAGTTAAACAAGGAAGTCATATTTTCTTTTTCCGTGTAAGATTCTCCGGATTTCAACTATCTTTCCTTCATCAAGCACTACATAAAACACTAAATAATTATCAACTACCAACATTCTATAATTAAATAGAATAAGTCTTTGGTCTTTAGGAACATGTCCCATATAGGGAAAATAAGCTAACTTTAATATAACCTTATCTATCTCATCCAAGAGATTTAGTGCAGCGGCTGGATTATCAATGTGAATATACTCGAGGATATCTGTTAGATCTTTTTCAGCAATGGGAAGGTGCTCAATTCGAAACTTATTGTTCATTGATATGATTCCTCAACTTATTCATAAGTTGATTATGAGAGGTACGAGGTGCTTGGGCAGCACTCTGAGCTTCAGCTTCTCCTAATTTCTGATAAAGGTCGAGTAAGGCTTGTTGTTTTTCATAAAGAGCCATACTCATCACAACCAAGTCACCTTGCCCATTTTTGGTGATAAATACAGGTTCACTTTCTTTATGACAGATTTCAGATATTTCGTTAAAATTATTTCTCAAATCAGATATCGGTTTGATTATTGGCATAGTTTAAACACCGTCCTATCATTTTATCTAGTTATATTATATCATAATTATGATAGGTAGATGCAAGCCACATGTCAGATAACAGAGGAGTCCCGCAACTAGAGGATGACCATCAGGAGTATCATATGGATCAGTAACTCTTTGGGTTATGCTTAGTAATTTTTGTAGAAAGAATATATGGTAATTCAACATTTAAGACTATTCCTGGTCGCGGAAGAAATTCATCAGCCCCCCCTAAATAACACTTCAATATGTATTATTCCCATTCTTACAATTTAGAAGGGATATGGTAAAAGATTGTGGAAATAAAGATTTGAATGCTGAATTACTGGATGGACACTTCTTCTAACAAGGTGTTACCGTAACTTAGCACCCAGACGTTATACGATATGGTACGAACTATAAATAAACTATCTCGTTATAAATAAACTATCTCGTTAGGGGTAGGGGAGAGTATTATGCAAGTGATTTTATCAAGATTATTAGACACGTTAGTTGCAGTCATTAGTTTTTTCTACTCTATTACGGCTTTATTTTTAGTTATAGGATTAGCTAAGGTTTCAATAGATTACATTATTGCTAGTCTAGACCCAAATACCGTTATGTCAATGGCATTTTCGACAGCTACATTTGCAGTGTGGCCGGGTTTTGTGGCAATTACATTTTTGTTCCTTGTTGGATCAACGTTTTATTACTTTAAATCTAATCAGGGTCGTATGAAAATAATTTCATCTATTGGCTGCATCAGTATGGTCTTATCTGTTTTAATTTTTAGTATTTTTAAATACTTATGAGGTAGTGAGGTTCGCTGAACTGTAAAGTGTTAGAAAACCGCTACACTCGATGTCGATTTATGTGCAAGTCAGCTGAAGCTCGGGCTACAAAACGAATATATAAAGTCTAGTGAGATGATGATTTGATTTGAGGAAATTTGCGAATCTATTTATAATTATTATCACTTCATTAATTGCAACTTACAAACTTATGCTATTAGGACTATTCCTATTAAGTAATTCTGTTAATTCTATTTCTGCTGGAGGCGTTGGGATTAAGTCCACTATACAAAATTTTCCTGAGATATTTTTTGTAGCGATATTCTTATCGGTATTAATATATTTTGTTAAGACTAAACAAAAAGCTATGATGTTAATTTCTTCTATTGGCCTGGTCTCTCATATTGCTTTATTACTGATTGTGCCCTAGCCAATTCATAAGGGAGGCACATCGTATAACAGTAAGGAATTATGATGTTTGGGCAGCGATAAAAAAGCCAAAGGCGAAAACCAATGGCTTTGTAGGAATGTTAATATTAAGAAAAACCAAAAACATCATGAATCTCTTGTTGTACTAAACCGTCTGTCGACGGATCCGAGGGTTATGGGGATTTAATTTTTTCGATCATACGCTTTAGCATGAAATACCCTCAGGTAATAACTTGGCTAGCTGAGCCTGAATCCAATCCTCCTGGACAGCATGCTGACATTTGGGGCAATGGCGATTACGGCAGGAGTTATAAGAAACCTCCACCGACCCGCATTCCGGGCAAACCATCGAATGTGTTTACGCAACTTTGCCATGATGAAAGTAGTATGACGCTGCGTGAAACACCCGTCCGTTAGCTGAAATCAGGTGTAAGACCGTCATCCATGTGCGGAAGAGGAAAAAATAACAGAAGAAAGGGTGTTGATTATTAAAATATTAGGAATTGTCGGTAGTAAGAGGAAAAATGGGAATACATCGTTTCTTATCCAAAGAGCTATTGAAGCAGCTAGAGAAGAAGGGGTAGAAGCTGAGGTGATTTTTCTTAGTGACTACACCATAGCAGGTTGTACTGGTTGTGAAGGTTGTAAAAATACGTATAAATGCGTGATAAATGATGATATGCAAAAAATATATCCACGGTTACTTGAAGCAGATGCGATTATATTAGGGTCACCTACATATTTTTACAATGTAACGGCAGTTGTAAAAGCCTTCATTGATAGATGCTATTGCTTCGAGATATTCTCAGAAGATGACCGCTCTGTCTGGATGGGAATCAATGAAGTGCTTGGGGGTAAGTATGCTGTTGTCATAGCTGTATGCGAACAACATTCTAAAGTGGATATGGGGTATACTGCTGAAGCTATGGTAAAACCTTTAGAGGCATTAGGCTATAGAGTAATAGATACAGTAAAGGCATTGGGATTATTCAAAAAAGGAGAAGCCTTAAATGATGAAAAGGCATTAGTTCAAACAGCAAAAGCAGGGAAGAAACTTGTAAAAACATTAAAGTTAAGAAAAGAATTAGAGAAAAAATTGAATTCAATTTATCAGAAATAATAAAGTAGTATTCCACCCCTATCGAGTGTTGCGTCGAAACTGGTAACAGTAAGGCGAAGCGTACACAGAGAACCATATAGGCTATAGGGATAACCGTAACCCCTGAAGCATATTCAGCCCCGTAAACGCGGTACGGGAAACGGGCAAAAGCAGATGGCTATGTGTTTAACGTCACGGAAGCCAACACAGAGGAATCGACGAATGGCAAGATTCCCGAGGGTCTGCCGGGGTCCGAGAACGTGGCATGTATAAAAGAGAAACAGCAGGAACTTAGGAGAGCCTAATAGCTCCAATGCCAAAAATCGGTAGGCCCATCCAATCGCAAAAGAGGATGGCCAATGCAAAAGACGCTGATATTATTAATCTTTGGATTATTCTTAGGTTGTTCCACCTTAGTTCAGCAACGAAAGAAGACTGGATTATGGAGAATTAACAAGGGTAAGATTTGTCTTTGGGGAATATCTTCTTTTCTGGTAACTTTATTTGTGAATATTGTTCACATGGGGCTTCAGATCCTAATTACCCTACCTATACAAGCTACTTATATTTCGAATACGAGAGGATTCTTTTTTCAATTCTCAGTGATACTTTTAGGATTTACTATTATGGACTTGTTCTACAAAGAAACCGAGAAGACGGAAGGACCTTTTTTGGAATTATTTAATAGGGAATCCATTAATGAAGATTTTTTAATCCATGCGTTGTCTAACAGAGGAGTCCCGCAACTAGAGGATGATGAATGTGGTTGGGACGCGTCCGCAATACTCAGGTATACAATGCCAGAGAATCCGCACCTCCATGTGCCGATTTTCTGGGGAATTGCTTTTGTAGCAAAAATGAGGTGAATTAGATGATTGAACTTGCCTTTGGTGAAAGTTCTGCCGGAGGTTTAAAGGTGGCTAAATCAATGAAGAAGGGAGATAGTATAAGTGGTGTGGCTGCCATCATTGGCGGCACCCTAAAAGAACAACGTGAAGCAAAGAAGCCTTGTATCTGGTCTGGGATCGCAAGGGGAAGCAGTCCGACCGATGTGGAGGCACTAACACTTGCATTGGATATCGGTGACATTTCAGATATGAATACTGGAGTAAACGCAAGGAAGAAGATACTTGACGAGCTTTTTGCTGATTTTCCCGATGTATCTGAAGGAATAGTGAAAACTAATCAGCATGCATTGTCGCGGCTTCAGGAAGCGAAAGCAACCCTGGAACCTGTCCGTATGTGGGTTTGTGCCGGTAATCCAGAGGAACTATGCGGGTTGTATTTCGTGTGCCACTTGCTACTTGATACCCAGACACCTCTTTCCGTTGTGCGTGTGCCTGAACAAATTGCGAAAGATAACCGTATTGTCAGTTATCGTCATATCGGAGAGATAGTTCCGGAAGCACTTGGTGCTTGCACTGCCTATGAGGAGCCTATTAGCGAATTGCGGCGTTGTATTTATGCGAATACCTGGATCGACTTAGTACATGAAAATGCCCCACTACGTGCTGTGATCAACGGAAGTATCATAGGTGTACCTGAAGATTTTTATGATTTTGCGTTGCGGGCTAATATGCTTGATGGAGAATTTAAAGTTGCCCAGCTGATTGGTAAAACATTGGGTCAAATTTCAGGTGTCGGTGATCGGTGGCTATTTCTACGTATTCAAGTAATGCTACGCTCAGGGGAATTAATCACGGTTTCAGAGGCAACAGAAGACCACCCTTATTCAGGGGTTGTAAGACGAAACAATGCGAATTAAGTTCGAATTCCTTCATGATAGCATTGAAAGAAATACAAGAAGGAATGCTAGGGGTGGCCGAAAAGCAAGGTATTTATACTGAAGATAATGTAAATAACTTAGTTAAAGATATTAGAAAAGAGATTTGGGAGAAACGGGAAAATGCTCTTAGGTACGTGGCAGGGAATCTACTGCTTTGAGTTTGATAGGCCGAGGACGCAGTGTTATGTTAGCCTTTTACCATTCTCTTTGTAGATCAATTTTCTTAGACGCATAAAAGAAATTTTAAAAGAATATTTCCAGGGAAAAAACAGAGGAAATACAAGATATAAATAGAATAATAGAAATAAAATATGAATTATCGGCAAGGGCAAATGATGAAAGGCAACATAAAAAAATGAAACTCTTTGAGGTTATCCCCGAAAACTTATTCTCCATCTTAGCCTCTAAAAACAAGAAAGTTTACATAGAGGCTTTATTTGTATTGCACAAAGCTTTTAAGCAGGAGATGATGATTAGTAAAACTGATCTCGTAGCTATGCTTATTGCTAACCTTGATGAAATGATGTTGGATATAGACTTTTCGGAGGAGAACGAATCCCTTGAAGATAACAACCCGTTTGGAGGGAAGAGCTTAGGAAATCTTTCCGCAGCTGCTCATTTTTTGCTAAGAAGGCTAAGGGATACAGGTTGGGTAGAAGTGGAGTACCAAATCGACTCTTTTGCAGAGAGTATCACTTTGCCAGACTATTCGATTAAAATTATTAATCTTCTCTACTCCCTCACAGAGGAACAGGCGGCTGAATACAACTCGTATGTCTATTCCGCTTATTCAGACCTGCGTACGGCTGATGAAGAGCGGGATGACTATATGTTTACAGCTCTTGTCAGTGCCTATGAAAAAACCAGGCAGCTTTTGGATGAGCTTAAGACCCTTCATAATAACATCCGCCGCTATCATCAGGCCTTAAATGAATATGCCACGGTTAATGAGGTCTTAAAAGGACACTTTGATGAATATAAGTCTTTGATCTTAGACAAAATCTACCATCCGTTAAAAACCTTCGATTCCGTGCCCCGTTTCAGAACTCCCATCCTCAAAATCCTGGGCGGATGGATGGCCGATCAGAGCTTAAGGGAGAGAATGAGTGAACAAGCCCTTCTTCGGGGCAGATACAGAAGTAAGGAAGAAGCCCAGGAAGGTATTATTCTGATTATCGGGGAGATCACGGATACTTACGAACGGCTCGATGAGATGTTGCAGGAAATTGACCGTAAAAACTCAGCTTATACCAGAGCGTCCATGGAGAAAATGCAGTATCTCTTAAATAGTGATCGGAGTATTAAAGGGAAGATTGTGGACCTTCTTCTAGGATTGACTGGAGAAAAAGATTCCCAAGTTAGGGCTTTATATGAACAAATGTCCGGCGGTGTAGAGCTTTACAGGCAGGAATATGTTGATGCCAACTCTCTTTACTTTAGGAGAGTTCGGCAGAAAATAAAGGAAAGCGATCCTCTGGAAGCCCGTAAACCTGATGAAGACGTTGGCGAAGAGGCACTTAATGAATTTTTGGACAAAGCGAAAAAAAGCTATAGTCATCAGAGGGTAATGAATTATATGCGAGGGATCCTGAAGGATAAAGATGTGCTTACCTCTGCAGAAATCGAGCTTCCCAGTGATGAAGAGTTTATCCTGCTCATGCTTGGCTCACTTAAGGGTACAGATAAAAATACCTTTTATTCTGTAGAATTCTTAGAGGGCTATTTAGATAACAACGGCTACAGGATACCCAAGATGCGTTTCCTTAAGAAAGGATAAATGATATGTGGAGTGAACACTACGACAAGCTGACCAATTCCGAAAAAGAAGAGTTTAAACGACTGCTTAACTTGCTATTATCCCGTACCTTTATTGTCCGTGACATCTATGATGCCAAGGAAGGAATGGTCAGAGTTAATTCTGAGTACCGCTTCCTAGAGAGGAATTTTGAGCTGTTTATGGATTACCTGGACTTTGCCGGCTGGGTGCTTGAAAAAGACAGCAATTACGGGGTTATTTCCTTAAAGAATACTTATGAATATAACCGGGTACTTCTCAATCGCAATACCACCATGCTCCTCTATACTATGAGGCTTATATTTGAAGAAGAGAGGGAGAAGGTCACCTTAAGGCGCGAGATTCTGACTACCACCGGGCAGATTGTCCATAAACTCATAACTCTCGGCTTGGTCAAGAAAAAACCTTCGGACAAAGACTTGGCCGACGCTTTCCGACAGCTCGCTTTTCATAATGTAATCCAGAAACTTGAAGGTTCCTGGGAAGGAGCAGAATGCAAGATTCTCATTCTGCCCTCTATTCTCTTTATTGTGACCAATGA
This sequence comes from uncultured Peptococcaceae bacterium, assembly GCA_937892995.1. Lineage (GTDB taxonomy): Bacteria > Bacillota > Desulfitobacteriia > Desulfitobacteriales > Syntrophobotulaceae > CALBJS01. The sequence continues at coordinate 9,423 of CALBJS010000223.1, forward strand.
AAGAATCAGCCGGATTCACGAGATGATGGATTCAGATGATAACGGAGAATCGTCTTCGGTCTCAGATAATGAAGAAAACGAAGAAGAAGTAATCAGAGGAGAAGAAGAATCATGAAAATACTGAAAAAAATGCTTCTCATTAACTGGCATTACTTCTGGAACGAACTGATCGAATTTGAAAATATCAACTTTCTTACCGGCAGGAATGCGGCGGGTAAGTCCACCTTGATCGATGCTCTTCAGCTGGTCCTGTTAGGCGACACCAGCGGCCATTTTTTCAATAAAGCTGCCAACGATAAGTCCACCAGAACTTTGAAAGGCTATCTATATGGTGAAGTAGGGGAAGACGGGGATGTTAATTTCCGCTACTTAAGAGAGGGAAGATTTACTAGCTATCTAGCCTGCGAATTCCACGATGATCTCAAGAAAAAAGACTTTACCCTGGGTGTTGTGTTTGACTGCTATGACGATGGCAGTTTTGAACACAGATTCTTCACCTTGGGCTCTGCTATCCCCGAGAATAGATTTATTACCGATAAAAAGCCCATGGCTTTCAAACAGCTTAGGAATTATGTCCATAACAATTTGAAAAAAAGCAGATTTGACTTTCCGGAAACCAATCGTGGGTATCAAGACATCCTCAAAGGAAAGCTGGGAGGATTAAAAAATAAATATTTCAGTCTCTTGAAAAAAGCTGTACCTTTTTCACCCATCAAAGATATTGAGGCTTTCATCACTGAATACGTGTGTGATGTCAAAGGGACGATAGATATCAGTATGATGCAGGATAATATCCGCTATTATAAACGGCTGGAACAAGACGCCGCTATGATCGAAGCCAGAGCTACTGCCTTAGAAGAGATCGCTCGTAAATATGAACTCTGGCAGGAAGAAAAGCAGAGATTGGAGATCCAGGCCTACATTATTGAAAGGGCTGATCATCAGATATCCTTGGATCAGCTGGAAGGGCTGAGGGGACAAAACAAGACTCTTGGAGGAGAATTGACCAAAATAGAAGCCCAACAAGCCCAAAACGAGGAGGAGATTAAAGAACTAAGATCGCAAAAAGATAGGCTGACAAGAGATAAAGTGTCTTCGGATATTTATAAAAAGAAAGACGAACTTGAAGCTAAGGAAGAACAGTTAAGAAAAGAGATAAGCAGAATTAAAGATGACCTGGGGAAGATTACCAAAAATCTAAGAAAGTACGGGCTGGTTTGGCGAGAGAACGCCCAACAACTTCAAGGATTGGTCGGCATCCCTCAAGCTATAGCGGAATCTTTATTGAACAATCTAACAAAAAATTGGGAAGAGTTAGGTAAACTTGGTGAACAGGTGAAAGAATTTGCCGAAGCTCTTCTGGATATTAATCTGGGGTCGATATCAGCACTCAGTAGAGATAGGTTTGAAAAGGTAAGGACCTGTATCACTAATTTCAAGGAGATTGCCTCCGAAGTTCGATATTCTTTAGCTCAAGCCAAGGAAGAAGCAGACAGAAAGCTGAAAGAAGACAGATTATTGCTGGAAAGCATGCAAAAAGGGATTAAACCTTATGATAGTAAGTTAATAGACCTCAAAGCTTCAATCGCTGAAGGTCTTAGAAAAATTCATGGTAAAAAGATTGAGGTGCATATCTTAGCAGACCTGTTGGAGGTTAAAGATGCCCGTTGGAGTAAGGCTATTGAAGGTTATCTCCATACCCAGAAGTTTTACCTTCTGGTGGAGCCGGAGTACTTTGTGGATGCCCTGAAGATCTATGACAACCTCAAGTTTACGCAAGGATTTTATGACTGGGGAATTATTGACAGCGGCAAACTCCTCAGCAGAAACCCTCAGTCCGAAAGCGGAAGCCTGGCGGAAGAAGTCTTGACCGAAAATGCTTATGCCAGATTATTCCTCGATTATGTAATGGGTGGAGTGATCAAGTGTGACCGGGTGGAAGACTTAAGAAATTATGACCGGGCTATAACAGACAGTGGGATGCTCTACCAGAATTATGTAGCCAGGCAGCTTAATCCGAAGCGTTGGAGAATACCTTATATCGGTCGTAAAGCAATCGATGAACAGATCAGGATCAAGCAAGAGGAAATTACCCAGCTTCAAAAACTGCTTGATTTCTACGGTGAGCGGCTTGGAGTCGTCAAGAATATCACAGCCATGGAAGCTATGAATGCTAATGAAGTGACTAACATCCTTAAAAATATAGATGACGCCCAGGCTCTCTCAACACTTGAGAAGGATTATGAGCTTGTTCTTAAAGAGTTAGGCGAACTGGATCTGGCTTGGCTCTTAAGACTTGAGGAACAGATAGAAGAGTTAGAAAAAAAGATCAGGGAGAAGGAAAGTAAGAATATTAACCTTGCAGAGAAAAGAGGCAACGTCAAACAGAGGATTGCTGCAATCGAGGACGAAAAAATACCTGCGGAACAACACTTGCTCAAGGCTAAAGAAGAAAAGATCAACACTTCATTCCAAACCGACTGGATAGCTGGATTTGGCGAGCCCAGGTTCCTGAAAGAGTTAGGATTAAGGAAAAATTCGGAAGAGGTATTTAATAGTTTTTATTCGCAAGTGGCCAGGACCAGGAGTCAGACCGACAAGAAAAAAGAAGAACTAGCCTCCGTCCGCTCCAATTATAACAGGGATTATAAGATGTCTTATGATATCAATCTTAATGATAATGCTCCCTATGCTAAAGAACTAAGTGAACTGCGAGAAGTCAGATTGCCTGAATATATTCGAAAAATTCAGGATGCGAGAGACAAAGCGTCCGAACAGTTTAGAGATGACTTCCTGGCCAAGCTTAAGTCAAATATAGACACTGTCAAAAGTCAAATCGAAGAACTGAATGCTGCTCTGAAAGAAAGCAGTTGGGGAACAGATAGGTACCGTTTCGTAGTAACACCCAGGGAAGAATACCGGCGCTATTATGACATGATCACAGATGACATGCTCCTTGAAGGCTATAATATAGCCTCCCAGCTTTTCAGAGAGAAGCATAAAGATGCCATCGATGAACTATTCATGCACATAGTTGATGTTGACTTCGAAATGGATGCCGAAACCCGGGCGGAGATCGAGAAAAATATTAAGAGGTTTACCGACTATAGAACATATCTGAAATTTGATCTGATTGTTACAGATGAAGAAGACAGGACTCAGCGTCTTTCCCGTACTCTAAATAAAAAGTCAGGGGGAGAAACCCAAACACCATTTTATATCTCCGTATTGGCTTCCTTTGCTCAGCTTTACCGTGTCGGATATAAGCATGAGTCAGGGAACACCATGCGTTTGATTATCTTCGACGAGGCTTTCAGTAAGATGGACAGCGAAAGAATCCAGGAGAGTATCAAATTGCTGAGACGTTATAGCCTGCAGGCTTTGCTTTCCGCACCGCCGGAAAAGATAGGAGACATTGCTCCGCTGGTAGATCGTAACCTCTGTGTATTCCGCAGCGATGACAGATCCTATGTCAAAGCTTTTGATTCCCAAAAACTGATCGAGGAAAATGAAAATGGATTATAAAAAGCTTCTACTCAACAGACTTCTGGATAAATTCGAAAAAAGCAAAGCTTATCTCGACACGAGTGTGTCTCGGAGAATAATGCTGAAGCTGGGGTCATCTGACTATCCGGAATATGATATTGAAAGCAGTAAAACGCGAGAAATCATTAATTCTGCTGTAACAGAACTTAGCCAAAAAGGAATCCTTGGCTACGAATGGCTTAAATATGAGCAGGGAAACATCATGCAAAAAGTATGGCTTAAATTAGATAAGGTAGAAGAGGCTTATAAAGAAGCAGGAAGAATTCCAAAGAGTAAAAAGGCTTCAGCCGTTTTAGATATGGTTCGAAAGAGCAAAGAAAAAATCAGTACACCCTGGATTAACGAATTTCTTGAAACCGCCGAAGCAAGTATTGTAAAAAAAAGAAGCACCTCTCCATTTTTTCCAGACGACTATGAGGTTACTAATGCTATCTTGATTGCCCTGGAAGCCATAGATCAAAACAGAAACGAAGAATTTCTGGAAAGGGTCTTTAGTTTGAAGTGCTACGGAGATTCAAAGTACTTCGAAAGAAACGTTAAAAACAAGGTCGTTCATCTAATCAAAAACTACTATTTAAAGGAAGAAAATAACCCCGGCTTACTAAGCGAAGAGGAAGTGCTGGCTCAAATCGGAATCGTCAAAGCCCCGGAAACGATAGACTTCGCAGGGCCGCTAACGGCAAAGCTCTCCGGGAAGACGGTAGACTTCTCCCTCTTTCACCACGGGATAGCTATCAACTCCTATACTGTTTCCGAACTGGGAACCATAGACTTGAATGCTGTCCAAAAGGTACTGTTCATTGAGAATAAAGCCAATTATATAGACTATCTTACTAAGAAAAGACAGGAGAACGAACTGGTGATCTTCCACGGCGGCTTTTACAGTCCCGCCAAAGGATTGTTCTTTCAGAAGATTTACGAAGCTGCTCAAATTAATCAAGCTCCCCCAAAAGAAAGAGTTCAATTCTTCCACTGGGGCGACATTGATCTGGGAGGATTCAGGATGTTCCATCGACTTAAGTCAAATATTATACCGGAACTTAAACCCTTGCTAATGAATAAGGAAGCACTGCTCGCCAAGAAAGATTATTGGCTTAGCTTAGATAAAAAGTACAGGGGAGAATTAGAAAAGCTTTTTGCTCAGGATGACTATGCCTTATTTTATGAAGTCATCGAAGAGATGCTCAAAAATAATTGCAGGGTGGAGCAGGAGGCGTTTTTGGTTGAGTAGTAAATACCAGGAATACTTCTATATAGTTTTTTACCCAAACAATAGATAATAATGACGGGGTTTGGGCCAGCACCCCAATGAATAATCGTGGCATTCCTTATTAGTTATAGAATATTGTATAGAATATCCTATAGATAATGAGATTGAAGGTGTAATCTTGAATAACAAATTAATAAATTTAGGATTTACAGAGAGACTTCTTCTGGAAGCAATACACTATAAAGGACTTTATTTAGGTAGAGTTGTTGCCCAATACAAGGATTTATATAATGTAGCAACAGAAAAATCTGAAGTACTTTCAGAAATATCCGGAAAACTGCGTTATTCTTCCGACGAATTACCGGATTATCCAGCGGTTGGTGACTTTGTTATGGTCGATAGGGAGGATGACCGACATGGCAATGCGATTATCCATAAAATATTGACAAGAAAAAGTATATTTATTCGAAGAGCAGCAGGGACCTCGAACGATGTTCAAGTTGTAGCAGCAAACATTGACATTATCTTTATCTGCATGTCGCTGAATAATGACTTCAACTTACGAAGGCTAGAGCGTTATCTTTCGATTGCATGGGACAGCGGAGCTATCCCCGTAGTTGTACTTACAAAGTCCGATTTATGTGCGAATCTTCCTGAGAGACTTGCGGAAATCGAAAAAGTTGCTACAGGTGTTGATCTTGTTGTTACCTCAAGCATGACGGAGGATGGGTATAGCTCAATATTGAAGTATATTTCACCAGGTTTGACGGTTGCCTTTATTGGGTCTTCCGGCGTCGGGAAATCAACCTTGATTAACCGGCTTCTTGGCGAAGATGTAATTGAAACGAGAGAAATCAGAAAAGATGATAAAGGAAAACATACTACGACAAGACGTGAGCTAATTGTTATTCCTTCCGGTGGGGCTGTCATAGACACACCCGGCATGCGTGAAATCGGAGTGGAAAGCGTGAATCTCGTTAAGTCATTTGCGGATATCGAAGAATTTAGCGAACACTGCAAATTTAAGGACTGTCAACATGGGAATGAGCCGGGCTGTGCCGTTAGAAAAGCTATCGAAGAAGGTATTCTTATAGAAGAACGCCTACAAAGCTATAGAAAACTTAAAAAAGAGGCAAAGTACGAAGGCTTAAATTCTAAACAAATAGAAAAAGAGAAAATCGCTGAAATGTTCTCCGACTTTGGAGGAATGAAAAACGCAAGAGATTATTTAAAATCTAAAAATAGAAAATAAGTCCTTGTAGAACAGCGAATTTGGCTAACTTTTCATTGAGGCATGAGAAAAGACGCTAAGCAAATTCGCAAGACGTTATCTGACATTGGTCGATTGGCCCGCACGTCCTGTGCGGTATTTAAGATAAGTAATTTTTTGGGGCAGAGGTTAATTTAAAAGAGGTGTGGTAGATATGTTTAATATTGAGAGCCTGTTAACAATAGACAAAGAGAATTTACTTGGATTTTCTAAAACTTTAGAGGCAGAAGACATACCTCAGCTGGTAGAATGGTTAACTGAAGAAAATGATAAGTTGAGATATCATTCATTGCTATTATTAGAACATCGTTCAGAAAAATATGATGATGTGTATCCTTTTTGGGATATTTTTTGTGAAAAATTAAGAAATACTAATTCCTATCAGAGAAGTATTGGGGTAATGCTTATTGCAGCTAATGTAAAATGGGATAGAAAAAACAAAATTGATATAACAATTAATGACTATTTAAAAATCTTAGATGATGAAAAGCCAATTACGGTACGCCAATGTATACAGTCATTAAGTAAAATAGTTATTTACAGGACAAATTTACATAATAAAATTGCAAATGAACTTATATCCATTGATATTATGAATCATAAATCGACAATGAGAAAGCTCATATTACTTGATATTCTAAATATTCTTGTGTTAATTAAAAAACATCAAACTTCGGAAGAAATTGATACATACATTTTTAAAGCACTAACAGGCGGATTACTTGATAAGAAAGCGATAAAACAAATAGAATATATGTTATAGAAGATTTTTTCTTGTGGGTCGCCGTCCGTGGCGGCCTTAGCTTCGCGGGCTGACCAACGTCAGATAACAAGGTGTTACCGTCACTTAGCTAAGATGAAAGTAAGATGACGCTACGGGAACACCCAACCGTTAGGATGAAAGTATCCGAGAATTGTATTTTATAATTACCGTATAATATATGATCTGGTTAAGCCTAAGCGGACAGTAAGAAGCTGGACTGATTACCCCTTTCAGAATTACAAGGCGAGAGATATCTATTATTAGAATGCAGTTTCTATCGATTGTAAAATACCTCATGTATTTGGAAGTAAATCAACAAAACTTTATGCAATTATAAGTTATACTCACGAAACAGTGTCCAGAAAACAGAGAATTGCCGACACTTTGCCAAAATGAAGGTGATTAAGGTACATCGGGAATTCTCGAGACGTTCAATTAAATTGATCGCAAAGACCGCACCGTCCTGGCACGGGTAGATGTTAAGGGAACGGTACAAGTTTATTTGCATTGTTAGCATTATTTAAGAATTACAATATTTAATTTTAGGGAGATGTGAGTGATGATTAAGATAAGAAGAGCGGAAACAAAAGACTTTGCAGAAATTTGGCCGATTATACATGAAGCTTTTTTGAAAGGAGATACATATTCATTTTCACCTGATACTTCTAAAGAAGAAGGTTTCCGTATATGGATGGAACAACCTGTTGCGACATATGTAGCAATAGAAGATGAGCAAATAGTAGGAACATATTTTTTAAAACCAAATCAACCTGGCCTGGGTTCTCATATATGTAATGCCGGATTTGTCGTTAATTCAAATTTACGAGGAAAAGGTATAGGGAAAAATATGTGCGAACACGCCATTAAAGAGGCAATTTCATTAGGGTTTAAGGGGATGCAATTTAATTTTGTCGTTGCCACAAATCAAGTAGCAGTTGAGCTTTGGGAAAAATGTGGTTTTGATATTGTTGGTACCTTGTATAAAGCTTTTAAACATAAAGAAAAAGGCTTTGTAGATGTTTTTGTAATGTATAAATGGTTTGATCAAGTTACTTTATGTTATCAAGTTTAGCTTTGGCCGTCTTTAACTTTGGGTCTAATTGTGATTTCTTTTAGTTTTTTTATCACTTACTAAAATTTGGTTCAATAGTATATGTATAGTTTTACCATTTTAGAAGGTGATTATCTAATATATGGAGAATATGTAAATGGATGAGTATTAATCAGTTGGTTTTGATCTTCAGATAACAGAGGAGTCCCGCAACTAGAGGATGATGAATGTGGTTGGGACGCTGCGGGACTCCTCAGAACGTTATACGAAACTGTACGCGTTGCCCGCACATCCATGCGCGGATTAAAGAATTGTGGGAAGTTTTATATCACAGAAAAGGAGATATGCAATATGCGTTTTACAAAAGGTGTAGTTGTATTGGTAATTGTTCTATTATTAACGGTCTTAATCATCTCTGGTTGCATGAAAGATCAAGATTTACCTGTAATTGGAGTTAGTGTCAGAGTGGCAGAAAAGGGTACAGACTACTGTAGATTGGAATGGAAAGTGACAAATAAATCAGATATAACGGCAACATTTTTATATGGTAACATTGAGCAATATGAGGTAAGAAATACTAATACGAATAGAAAATATATCAGTGAGGAAGGCGGAAAGGATATAGTTCTTGACAACGGAGATGAATATTCAAATAGCATTCTATTAACAAAACTAGATAAAGGTAGATACCAATGTGTCTTTACTGCAGAAACAGAAGAAGGAACAAAAGGGACAATGAAAACTTCATTTGAGATTGAGTAATTAGTAGTTTATAGATTTGATATCACATTATTTATTATTGACTCAACTTTCCCACCATTAAATAATGTTTAAACCTATGACCTATCTA
>CALBJS010000224.1 GCA_937892995.1 uncultured Peptococcaceae bacterium
GCACATGATTAGGGCCGGCAAAATAATCTCCCACCGATTCAGGGGTATTACTTCCTAAAAATACCGCACCGGCATTTTTCACTTTGCCAAGCCAGGTGAAAGGTTCCCGGACAACAAGTTCAAAATGTTCAGGTGCAATCCTATTGGCTAGGTCCATACCTTCTTGAAGATTTTTTACTAAGATAGCTGCACCGTAATTATCCCAAGAAGCCTTGGCAATCTCCGAACGAGGTAACAATTTAAGTTGTCGTTCCACTTCACTCACTGTTTCCTCTAATAATTCTAAACTTGGAGAAACAAGAATAGCCGAAGCCAGCCTGTCATGCTCAGCCTGGGATAAAAGGTCTGCCGCCAGTTCGTTTGGTTTCCCGCTGTCATCAGCCAAAATAAGAATCTCACTGGGGCCGGCGAGCATATCAATATCAACAATACCGTAGACTTGTTTTTTAGCCAAGGTTACGTAGATATTCCCCGGCCCGGTAATCTTATCGACTGAAGCTATAGTCTCCGTCCCATAGGCCAAAGCGGCTATTGCCTGAGCTCCCCCAATTTTATATATTTCCTTAACCCCACATTCAGCTGCCGCTACCAATACTTCCGGTAAAAGAGAACCATCTTTCAAGGGAGGAGAGGTCATTACGATCTCTTCTACCCCCGCTACCACCGCAGGCAAAGCATTCATAAGGACCGATGAAGGATAAGCCGCCGTCCCCCCGGGCACATAAATACCCACTCTTTGTAAAGGACGAATAATTTGTCCAAGGATACTACCATCTTCGGCGGTCTCCAGCCAGGAGACACGCTTTTGTTTCTCATGGTACTTACGAATATTCTTAATTGCTTGTTTTAGAGCATTTAAAAACTCCTCGCCGACTTGCTGATAAGCATTTTCTATCTCCTCTTGAAGCACACTCAAACCCTTACTGCGTAAGTCGCAACCATCATATTTAAAAGTTAAATTATAAAGTGCTTCATTTCCTTCTTTTTTCACCTTGGCGAGAATATTTGCAACTCTGGCTTCCAATAAGGAATCATCACCATAAGATTTTGAGGTGAGCTTTGTCACATCAAGTTTTTCGTATTTCTGAATAGCCTTCATCTTGCTACTTCCCTTCATTATCTTTGGTTCTAATTTTTATATTAGTGACCCTTATGCATCTATTTTTCCTAACTTATTTCGCTAGTTTTCTGAGTTTTTCGGCCAACTCCTGGATACGTTCGTATTTCATCCTATAAGATACTCTATTGGCTACCATCCTGGTAGTCGCTTCCATGATCGGAGCTATCTCCACTAGTTTGTTTTGTTTTAGAGTCTTGCCAGTCGAAACAATATCTACTATCATCTCCGCTAAACCCACCCGGGGAGCAAGTTCGATATTGCCATGTAATTTAATAGGGGTAACTTGCATCCCTTGCTCACTGAAAAACAATTGTGCCACCCTGGGAAATTTAGTCGCTGCTCTTTTATGATTAAGGACGCTTAAGTCAAAAGATCCATCAGGCAATCTTACCGGCTGAGTCTCTTCAGGCATGGCAACTACAAAGCGGCAATATCCAAATTTTAAATCGATAAGTTCAGCTATATCTCTATTTTGTTCCACAAGAGTATCTTTCCCCACAAATCCGATATCTGCAGCACCGTATTCCACATAGGTAGGAATATCTGTAGGTCTACAAATAATAATCCTTGTTTCCGCCCCAGGAAGCTCGAACATTAATTTTCGGGAATCTTCTCCGATAGCTCTACAGTCCAAGCCAGCTTCGTTTAGAATTCGGAGAGAATCTATCAATAACTTTCCTTTCGGCAGGGCAATCGTTAAAAAAAAATTTGGCACATTTCTACCCCTTCCAAGTTTCATTTAACTAGTTAATATTTTAGTTAACTAAAGTACGAAAGCATAACATGAGTATAACAAGAGTATTCATTTCTGTAAATACCCTTGTTAAAAAATCTATTAGTTATTAAGAGCTTCAATCACCGAACTGGAGCCCCAGTTTTCTCGCCGCGAGTAATACCGGATCGTCAAGTGGAACCCTTTTTAAGCTATTGACGGCCTCAGCTAAAGGTACTGTTACTATAGCAGTACCTCTTAAAGCAACCATTTTCCCTAATTCACCTGCTTTGACAGCGTCTACCGCTGCTACTCCGTAACGAGTAGCCAAAATTCGATCATAGGTATTAGGAGAGCCTCCTCTCTGGATATGGCCTAACACCGTAACCCGAGTCTCTAAACCAATAAGTCCTTCCAAATCCTCGGCCACCTTGGCACCAATTCCACCTAACTTAAGGGGATCGGGCCTTCCCGCAATAGTACACTGGACAATCATTTCCCCGCCCGCCGCTTTTGCTCCTTCTGCCACGACGATAATACTAAATTTCTTGCCATTTGCTTTTCTAGTATTAATCGCCTCTGCTACTCTTTCGATTTTATAAGGTATTTCAGGAATTAAAATTACATCTGCTCCTCCTGCAATACCTGAATTTAGGGCTATCCAGCCGGCATAACGTCCCATAACTTCCAGGATCATCACTCGATGATGAGATTCAGCAGTGGTATGAAGCTTATCCAAAGCATTCTGAGCGGTTTCCACCGCGGACTGAAAACCAAAGGTAAAATCTGTCGCCTTAAGGTCGTTATCAATAGTTTTGGGAACACCGACAACTTTCAAGCCTTTGTGAGCTAATTCCAAGGCTATATTCAGACTCCCATCCCCACCAATAACAATTAAGGCCTCAGCACCAATATTCTCAAGATTACTAATAACTTGATCAGAACGATCTTCCTGTCTAGTTTGACCATTAATCTCTACCGAATAAGCAAAAGGATTATCTCGGTTTGAAGTCCCCAGAATGGTTCCACCTCGAGGAAGAATGCCGGATACATCTTTAAGGCTGAGCGATAGGAAATCCCTCTCTATAGCACCCTTGAAACCATCTCTAACACCTATTACTTTAAAACCATCGTATGTCGCAGTTCTGACTACAGCTCTGATCACGGCGTTTAATCCCGGGC
>CALBJS010000225.1 GCA_937892995.1 uncultured Peptococcaceae bacterium
AATTGCAGGAATTGCTTATCAGCCGGCATTTACTTCCGGACGATTTGATGTTGCTCCGCCGAGGCGTTTGACCATGGGAGATGTGGCTTTCATGCTGGCCGAACAAACCAATGGCTTGCTTAAACCTTATGATCTGTGGCCTTTAGGCTGTTCTCATCCCTTATGTTCTTGTTCTACTTATATTATTGAACAAGAGGAGGGCCAGTTTGAACCGTTCACCCGGCGAATCACGCCACAGGAGTATAGAGATTATTTTGATTCCGGCAGCCCACAAGGTTCTGTATTCGCTGATATTGCCCTGCGAAAGTATCCGGAATTAAATGTTGGCTTATCAATAGTTGTGATGAATTATATGGATGCCCAGAATATGGACCTTAGACGCTTGAGAGAGTGTAGTATGATTGTGACGAAAGAAGATGGCAGGTGGCTTCCCTTCTGTGCTCATCAGTTAACAAGTATCGATGGTAAGAAATTAAAGGAATAACCCCAAGGAGAAAGATAAATTCCATGACCAAAGTAAAATACATTCCTACAAATTGCCGTTTTTGTGGTTATCAATGTGGTCTGATTGCCCAGGTTGAGCAGGACCGAGCAGTTGCTGTCGAGCCTGACCCGACTCGATATCCGGGTGAGGAGCGAGTAATGAGAGGTTGTCGGCGTTGGCGTCAGGCTGTAGAAGTGATGGATCATCCCCAAAGAGTGAATTACCCTCTTAAAAGAGTGGGGGAACGGGGAAGCGGAAAATGGCAAAGAATCTCCTGGGAACAAGCTTTAGATGAAATCGCCGCCAAGCTTAATGATCTTAAGGTGCAGTACGGCCCTGAGACTTTGGCAACTAGCATCGGAGCTCCACATACATCTTATTGGCCCTTACATCGTTTTATGGCCTTATTTGGAAGCCCTAACAATATGGGAATTGGCCAGATCTGTTGGAACCCGGGTATTTTGATTAATACTCTGACCTTTGGTTGGCCAATTGATATGGAATTAGTCCCTAATCATACTGCCTGTGTTTTACTCTGGGGAGTAAATCCTGCCGAATCTGACAATTCTTTGTTGTGGCATACTATCTGTGAATTCAGTAGGGAAGGAAACCCTTTGATTGTGGTGGATCCCAGGAGAACCCGAACGGCGGAACGGGCGACACTTTGGCTTCCGGTACGCCCCGGTACGGATGCGTACTTAGCCTTGGGGATTTTGCACGTGATTATCGCCGAGGGGTGGTATGATAAGACCTTTGTCAAAACCAGATGTCATGGATTTGACTACCTTGTAGAGCATGTCCAGTCCTATGAACCGTCTTTGGTAGAAAGCATAACCGGGGTAGAAGCAGATAAGATCATCGAAGCTGCCCGAATCTTTTCGCAAAGTACTCCGGCATCTTTATTAAGCGGCCGTGGTATAGATCAACTTGGAAAAAACAGTGTGCCAACTCATCGGGCCTTAGCTATTTTAAGAGCAATCACCGGAAATATTGACATGCCCGGAGCCTCTCATCTTAACGAAATGCCTGATTTTATACCGGAAATAGATCTTGAACTTAGTGAACAATTCTTTATAACTTATTGTGAAAAGCAACTAGGAAAAGACCGCTTAGTACTGCAGTCCTATCAGGGATATGAGCGTATGCGGAAGCTTACTGCTCAACACGCAAAACGTTTGCCTATGCGTTACTTGACATCTGCTCATCCTAATTTGGTCTGGCAAGCGATGATAACGGGTAAGCCTTATCCTATTCGGTCTCTTATTGTCATGGCTTCCAATCCGTTGCTGACCCAAGCGGATACGCATTTAGTCTATAAAGCACTGCAAAGTCTGGATCTCTTAGTAGTATTGGAATTATTCCAAACACCAACCTCTATGCTGGCAGACTACGTGTTACCCAGTGCAGGGATCCTTGAACGTCCTTTAATGGAAACTAAGGCCGGGACAGCAAACTTGGCTTATGGTGGTCAACAAGCCGTTCATCCCTATTATGAACGACGACCGGACTTTGATTTTTGGAAAGGCCTTGGAATGCGGCTTGGACAAGAGGAGTATTGGCCTTGGGAAAGTTTTCGTGAAAGTCTCGAGGCTTGTTTATCTCCGGCAGGGATTACTTGGGAAGAGTTTTGCGAAACTGGTGTTTATGATCAGCCGAATAGGTATATTAAACATGAAGAGGTAAATCCTTTAACAGGTAAGCCTGTAGGGTTTGCCACAAGCAGTGGGAAAGTGGAATTATATAGTGAGTTCTTGGCGGAATTGGGTTGTGATCCACTGCCTAATCCCCAGCCATTAATTGAAATAAGCAAAGAATATCCTTTGCAATTAATAAGCGGAGCTCGTTTCCAACCTTATTATGCCTCTAGTTTCCGCCAGCTTAATACTCTACGTGCTGTTCATCCTGAGCCTTGGGCTGAGATGAGTGCAGTTACGGCAAAGAAACTGGGACTAGAGGAAGGTTACCCGATATGGGTAGAAACAGAACGTGGTAAAGCTCGCTTTAAAGTCAAGATTGCTCAAATGCGGGATGAGGTTATAAGTGTTGAGTATGGTTGGTGGTATCCGGAGATACCGGGTGCCGAACCAATCCTTGGTGGCCTTTGGATATCCAATGCCAATATTTTAACCGATGGCGATTTTGATTCTTCGGATAGCCTGATCGGTACCTGGACCTATAATGGCCTGCCCTGTCGGGTAAGGAAAGTATAATCCGGGAATAAGGC
>CALBJS010000226.1 GCA_937892995.1 uncultured Peptococcaceae bacterium
GGAATGATTTCCTGGGGATGTTTGCTCTTACTACTGGTCGGGGGGTTAAGGAGCAGGCCGAAATTCTCCGGTCTAAGGGTGAATATCTTAAATCTTTTCTTCTCCAGATTCTGGCCCTGGAACTGGCGGAAGCCTTTGCTGAAAAAATACATGAAAAAATGGGCAGTATTTGGGGGATAACCGAAAATCCTGATTTAAAGCTAGTCGATAATAAACTAAAAGGAAAGTATCAGGGGATTAGAGTTTCGCCAGGGTATCCTATCTGTCCTCAACTGGAGGACCAGAGAAAGATCTTCAAGCTCCTAAGACCTGAAGAGGTAGGTATTGCTTTAACCGAAAGCCTTATGATGGATCCCGAAGCCTCGGTAACTGCCTTGGTGTTCTCCCATCCCCAGGCCAAGGTTTTCAAAGTATAAAAATTGCCGGCGAGAAAGCCATCGTAATTAAGGCCCTTGTCTTAACTAGACGAAGGGCCTTTTTCGATATTCCGAAAGTATAATATTATTTTTAGTAAGATATCGCCCGTTTAGACTACTTCCATCTAAGCTCGTTAAGCAAATTAAAAGTTAAGTCTCCAAGTCTAGATAGGAAGAGTCTATTAAAGTGGTTTAAATTCAAAGTTGATGCTGTCTCCTGTAACTGTTACCAGAAGGTATTGGGCAGCATCCGGTTTGTTTTTAGTAAAATCGGCTGCATCAAAACCTGCACAGGAAATATAACGTACTCCTCGGTCCAGTTCACTTTGATTTTCTTTTCCTTGATGGAAGACCCAGACATTCTTGTTAGTTTTCTTCTGATAATCTGCTAGGGTATTTTTAAGTAAATCGGCTTCTTTGCTGTTAATAAAGGTAGCGGGAGCCTCGGACATGATAATGAAAGCATTGCTGCCCTTGATATTGTCCAGTTCCTTAAATAGCCAGGTCCATTGTTCCGGACTACTTCTCCGCAGCCCACCCTTGCTCATATCCAGCTGAATAAAGGTACTGTTTTTATAATCGTAGGTTTTATATTCTGTTTCTGTGGAAAGGGTAGGTTTCTTAATATCTCGGGCTGTCTGAGCTGCCTTTGCCCCTGTAAAAACTGCCATGTCCAAATTTTCATTAATATGTTTTGCTATTTTTTTAGTTAATTGACTTTCCAGAGCATTGCGGGGTTCCTGGCTGCTTCCGAAGACAGAGAATCTGAAGCTGTTTGGCCCTGAAGTAAAAGAAATCTGTTGGTTAGCATGATCCTGAGGCACGGTGTCTTGAGGTATTTGGCTCAGATCAACGATAGGGCGGTTAATCACGGTCGCCGAAAGATCATCAAAATAGATCTTTCCCCAGCGAACAATAGGGTCGGTATTTTCCACATAGAGCCTGGTAAGATAGGCAGGTGTTTTGATTTTTTCCAGGGAGGCCTTGATTTCTTTCCAACCGAGCCAGTTCAGATTTGCGGAGAATTCAATATTATGCTTCACTCCGGTAGAATCCAGAACTTCACCCAGGATCCGGTTAGAGTTCTCATGGGTGTTGTAGAGCCATACTGCTAATTGGGAGGTGGCAGGATCGAGGGGAATCCCCTTTCCCAGGAAAGCTAGTGAGACTTGTTCGGGTTTATTATTATCATAAAAATCATAGATCAGTTGTCCGGATGTTTTTCCATCGTGAGCCTGTTCAGCGGCGAGTTGGAAAGAACCTCGGACTTTTTGCGGGTCGGCTAAAAAGGAAGCATTATCTTCTTCGAAGGAATACTTAAGGTCTGTAAAATCAGAGCTGATCGCTACGGCACAGTAGGTATGCACATCACCGATAGAGGCGTCGAGATAGCCGGTACCGGTTGCCGTGGCTGTAAAGGTACCGTTTTCGCAGGTTCCTATTTCGCCGTTGACCGCCCACTTGACATCTTGGGGATCGATTTTAGCTGAGTAGCCTTGCTGGTTGTAACCTGTTACCTGGAGGGATTTACTCTGGCCTAGCGGTAAATCGAACAGGCTTGAACTAAGGACAAGTTTGGCGGGGTTACTTAAGGAAGTGATGTCCAGTTCCGCAGTCAGTTCACCTACCTTGGCTGTAACTTTACCGTTTCCGACGGAAGCAGCGTGCAGCATATTTCCGTTGAAACTGCCCTTAATACCGCTTACACTCCATTGCACCACGTGCGGGTTGATTTCGACCGGATTAAAATGAGTGTCAACACCCCTTAGTGTAAAATTTCTCGAAGTATTGACAAAAACATTAGGATCTTCGGTTTCTAAGATTAGCTTAGCTAGCGAACCGGGAGCGGCTATGGAAAATACGCCGATACCCGTGGTAATCTTTCTTAAGATACCACCCTCTGAAGGAATATTGACTACCTGAAGGGTGGTTGTTCCCGGTTGTCTAGCGACCATAGTGGTGGAACCGCCGCCGTCAAAAATAAGAGCCTGGTAGGCACCTAATTCCAGCATGAGTTCGGCTGCCTCGGTCTGGGTAAGACCGATGCTGTTATCCTGTCTCCCATCCACCGTGACCAAGATCAGCTCTTTTCCGTCCGGAGAGCTTCCGGCCAAGGTTCGGGGATTTCTTTGGTTAAAACTACCGATGCTATAAGAAAAAGTCTCGGGAATTTGGCCATCCTTGACAAGGATAGAGGCTCCTGTTGCCGACATTTTGAGGCTCGACCAGTTTGGGCTGGAGGTAATGCTAAATTCTACGAGATCGCCTACCCCGAAATTTTCGAGAAGCTTT
>CALBJS010000227.1 GCA_937892995.1 uncultured Peptococcaceae bacterium
GCATGAGGGCAGATATAGGAACATTGATTGCATTGAATACATTTGTCTATTTGCCACTCAGGGATAAAGACGGCGATACCACGTTTTTCGTATGCAGTTGTTCCCAACGGGGTGCGACCATCTTCCATCCCCAAGAAGGTACTAACAGGTAGTTCATCACCTTCATAGCGTGTAATAGGATGATGGATTTTTTTGATGAATCCAGGCACCTCTTTTTTCGCAGCTTTTTTATCTTCCTCGGTATTAGCCCAGGATGCCGGAACATTAACCTTGAGCAGTTCGCTAATTCCCTGTTCTACCGCTGTCTGATTCATTTTTACTATTTTTGAACCTTTGCGACCATAGACTTTTTCAATCGATTCCTTAAGGTATTTTACTGCGTCCTCGACAGGGATTACCTTAGCAAGTTTAAAGAAAGCAGCTTGCATGATCATATTGATTCTGGCACCCAAGCCAATTTTTTGGGCAATATCTATGGCATCTATAATATAAAAATCAATATTGTTGCGGGCTAAATATTTTTTCAAATAGGCAGGAAGATGCTCATCCAATTCTTCTTGTTTCCAAGGGCAGTTCAAAACAAATGTGCCGTTTCTTTTAAGTCCCTTAAGGAGATCATATTGGTAAAGGAAGCGATATAATCGGCAGCAAATACAAGATAGCTGGATTTAATAGGCTTCTTCCCGAATCTGAGGTGTGATACTGTAGTTCCGCCCGACTTTTTGCTGTCATAGGAGAAATAAGCCTGGGCATACAGGTCAGTATTATCTCCGATAATCTTGACTGCAGACTTATTAGCACCGACTGTACCGTCCGAGCCTAATCCCCAAAATTTACAGCTTATGGTTCCTTCGGGAGTAGTGTCTACAATCTCTTCTTCCGGTAGGGAAGTATGAGAAACATCATCGACTATCCCAATCGTAAAATGATTCTTAGGTTTCTCCTGTTTGAGATTCTTATAGACTGCCAGAATTTGAGAAGGTGTAGTATCCTTCGAACCTAGCCCATAGCGACCCCCTACGATCAGCGGCCTGTTAGGATTATTACTGTAGACTTCGACGATATCGAGATAGAGTGGCTCTCCCAATGATCCGGGTTCTTTAGTACGATCCAAGACCGCAATCTTTTTAACTGTCTTGGGTAGAACATTAAAGAAGTATTTAGCAGAGAATGGCCGGTAGAGGTGAACGATAAGAACCCCTGCTTTTTCCTCTTTACTATTAAGGTAATCTATAGTTTCTTCAATTGTGTCACAGATCGAGCCCATAGCTACGATGACGTTTTCCGCATCAGGTGCTCCATAGTAATTAAACGGATGATAAACTCTCCCCGTCACTTTTTCGATATCTCGCATAGTCTGTTCTACAATGTCCGGGACCTTTTCATAAAAGGGATTGGAAACCTCCCGATATTGGAAATAGACATCGGGATTCTGGGTTGAGCCTCTGACAATCGGATGTTCGGGACTAAGGGAGTTATTCCTAAATTCCTGAATAGCCTTATGGTCAACCAACTGATTAATCGTCTCTTGTTCGGTCACTTCAATCTTTTGGTATTCATGTGAAGTTCGAAAGCCATCGAAAAAGTGGAGAAAGGGAATCCTGGCCTTGATAGTAGCCAGATGGGAGATATAACCTAAATCCATACACTCCTGAACACTGCTTGAAGCGAGCATCGCGAAACCCGTCTGGCGGCAAGCCATGACATCCTGATGGTCACCGAAGATAGAGAGGGCATGGGTAGCTAAGGCTCTCGCACTAACGTGAAAAACACTTGGCAGCAGTTCGCCGGCGATTTTATACATGTTCGGAATCATCAGGAGAAGTCCCTGGGAGGCCGTGTAAGTAGTGGTCAAAGCCCCCGCTGCGAGAGAACCGTGAACCGCTCCGGCCGCCCCGGCTTCGGATTCCATCTCCACTACTTTAACCGGTTGGCCGAAGATATTTAATTTTCCGTGGGCAGACCATTCATCTACCCCTTCGGCCATGGGCGAGGAAGGTGTTATGGGGAAAATCGTGGCTACTTCAGTCAAAGCATAAGATGCCAGAGCCGCTGCTTCGTTACCATCCATCGTTGCCATTTTCTTGGGCATTGCCTAAAACCCCCTTTGGTCATTTTGGTCAATAGAATCGTACATTCCTTATTATTTAAACTTTTACCTAAAAAAATGTATAAACAAATAAATAAGCTCTTTCTGTTAGGTGAGTAAGAGCTTATTTATCACTAAGATTATGGTTATGCTGCAAAAACGTAAAAACTCGTAAGATCTAATAATGTCTTTCACAATTTGCTTGCCGATCTATAAAATGTATAAGGAACAAAGATGTAAAATTATAAATATAATTAAGAAGCTATATAGAGATTTAAGGCCTAAGGATATTTAGAATTGAGAACTCTAAGCAAAACAAAAACATGAGCAAAGGGTGAGAATTATGGCCTATTCAATAGTTTTATCCCTTAGTAAAAAGCAACTTTTCCTCTTAAGATACAATACCGTCATTAGAAATTATCCTATCGCCATAGGAAAAAAAGGAACTCCTACTCCGACAGGTCACTATTCCATCGTGAATAAAGTCCCTGAGCCGGGTGGAGTATTTGGGGCTTTCTGGCTAGGCTTAAGTAACCCTCATTATGGAATTCACGGAACCAACAATCCCTCTTCCATAGGGAAAGAAATCTCAGGTGGCTGTATCCGTATGCATAATAAAGATGTTAAGGAACTAGCCAATCTTATTTCAGTGGGTACTTCAGTACGCATCAATCGCTAGCAAGGAGTCAACTCTCTTGTAAAACCTAAAAAAATAGTTGTATAATGTGCTTAATATCTAAGATTTATTGGTGATAAACATGAACGATATCTTCGCTAAAATAGCTATAAATAAAATAGAAGAAGCCATTAATAACGGGGAATTCGAGAATCTAGCGGGACAAGGTAAACCGCTGAATCTCGATTATCTTTCTTCTATTTCGCCGGAGATGAGAATAGCCTATACGGTACTCAAAAATTCCGGAATTGTACCGGAAGAGGTCCACTTATTGAGGGAAATAGCTGAGATTCGGGAAATGCTTAGAACCTATCCTGAAGGAGTGGACAAGCAGGATTTACAGAAAGAACTTAGGGATAAGGAGTTAAAATATAATCTTCTAATGGAAATGACCAGGCGGAAGAGAAAATAGAATCTGAATTTACTCACCTTATTAGAACGGCGGCCTTAGCGGATCGAGAATCTCCTCACTTACAAACAGATCTCGCAGACTTTCTGCTTGTTGAAATAAGGCTAGGCCATCGATATGTCTTCTATCCATGAGAATATGCTGTTCGGAGTACTTTAAATAGGGATTAGGACCCACCGAGCAGAAAACCTTGAATCCTGCTTCCTGCAAAAACTTAAACTTAGGATCTTCAGGCTTAACTGAGGCACCGAAGGGATAAATATAAACATCAGTAGGACCAATGAGAGACTCGACTTCCCTTTGCCAGCGCTGAGTGTCCCTGACTACTCTATCATAACTATCCTCCCTGACATTAAGATGCCCTTGACTATGAGAAGCGAATAACCAGCCGGTATCCTTTAAGACCTGCACTACCTTCAATGCTTCTTCTTTCTCTTTTTCAAATTCCGGTAACTCAGTCTCGTCCGTTCGGTAACCGAGAATTCCTTCATAACCGGTAAGAGCGATAACCCCCTTAGCACCTCGGAAAGAAAAGTCCGGATGTTCTTCTACAAAGCTATCTAAGATAGGGACTATCTCATTATCATAAGCTATTACTTCTTCTCCTTTAAGACTCTGGGAGTAGGTCGCTACTTTCCCTTCCTTATCTAAGATTAGTTTATGCACAGTCCCGTTTTGAACCATATAACGATAATAATTCAGATCATCGATGGATATGATCATTGGCCTTTTCCCTTCAGGTAAGTGTAACTGCTTAGGTATTATTGTCTCCTTATCGCCTACTTTTTCAATTTCATAGAGGTCTGTGATATTAACAAGGATAAACCCTTGGGAATATAAAGATTTGATGATTTTTTTAAACTCCGGTATGGTAACAAACCATTCATTGAACCCCCTGGCTTGGAAATCTCCGTCAAAGGCTAGTTCGGGATAAGCAATCAAGGGATGGAAGAAGATGTGCTGGATCGAACCATTATAAGGTACCAAGTTTTTTCCTTCTTCTTGGCGAGCTAATTCCAAGGATGCTATTTTTTTAGAAATCTCCTGGTCTTTTTCGGGAAATAACATTTGGAGTTTCTTCAAGTTTTCCGTTGCATTGGTATACAAGCTTCGACTACTAAGCTTATCTATTTGGCTATAAAAATTAGTCAGGCTTTGATTAAGACCTATCTGAGCTATTTCATAGTTTGCTTGATCTTCATCAGTCACTTTGGTAAAATTTTCAAGGGCTCCAAGATAATTACCCTCGGCGAAGAATTCCTTTCCCACCCGGACATTCTCCCGTGATTCTCGACAACGCTCGGCAATAATCTTACTTTCCTCAAGTACCTTACCCGAAAAACCAAACATCTGCATATTTTGAAAGAAGTATTCGATCTGTGAATATTCTATGCTATTGGAAAGATACTCCCCAGTTGTTTTTTGCAGTTGATTATCTACTGCTTCTATCATCCCGGGATAATCCTTAAATAATTGAATACCGCTCCCCTGATGATAAGTAGTAAAGTCTTTTCCCTTTTCGTTCAGAATAGCTAGCGTAATATCAGCGATCTTTAGGGCCAAGGAGCGATCTAAAGATGCTTGGGTCACTTTCAAATGAATCCCTAGGCCCTGCTCTTCAAGACTCAATAAAATATCATAGGCCTGAGCGTATTGGTCATTAAGTAGATACTCAGAAAACATATTTGTAAGTTCTTCAGCCTGACTAGCCTGTTTGGAATAAATATTGCCGTAATAAATTGTTATCACCAAGAATATGACAAATAGGGCTATGGCGAGAATCTGCGGTTTATTCTTTTTTTGGGGAACCTGAGAAGTAGGGAGCGTCTGAACCTGGCCTTCCATCTATTTTCCTCCAGCATAATAAATGTCTATAATTATATTCGGCATTTACCTCTTAATTTCCTTCGACAAATATCTTCTAAAAAATATATATATAAAGAAAAAATCCATTAATATTTTCTTTTTTATTTATTATATTTAAGATAACAATTTTTCAATAAGGAGTGTCTGTTGTGCTTAATGCTGCAATTTTCCTCATTATCTTAATCGTTATTGGTACAGCCTATCTGATTTCCAAAGAATCAAATTCTAAAAACTCTAACAAGCACTACGGTAGGATAATCGGGATCGCACTTACCGGAATTCTAGCTATAGCTGTTTTCGTTGGATATATGCTTATTACTTATTTTAAGTAATAAGCTTAATAATAGATGCCTATAAAAATTAGGGACTGCTTAATTAGGCAGTCCCTTTAAATATTAAATGCAAACTATGTCTTTAAATAAACCAATTCGTCACTGCACGGCCTCAAACTGATCCTTATCCACACCACAAACGGGGCATTCCCAATCATCAGGGATGTCTTCAAACGCTGTTCCTGGGGCGATGCCGGAATCCGGGTCTCCCTCTGCAGGATCATAAATATACCCGCATGGCATACATTCATATTTTTGCATTAATTTAAGCCCTCCTTATTTAGAATTCTATTTATTTTGTCTAAATTATAATTGGATATTAGTTTTAAATCAAGTGCTGGTATTGTCTATTTCTGTTACCGCAGTTTCCTTTACTGTGTTCGCTTTAGGATTCCTTCCTTCTACAACCCGTCAAGTTCCTAACGATTATAAAAAAACTTAAAAAACAGCCCCAAATTGGCTTTGTACCTCGGGTCAAGTTTTGCCTCAGGTTCCTTGGGATTCTACCTAACTAAATGAATCATTTCAAAATGAAAAGCAGTGAGCTACTTTTACTTCTCCTGCTTTAACATTATTTTTTAGGCGTAATAATTTAGTACTTCCTTAAATTATTCTTCTGAATTGACTTCCTTTTTCATAGTATTGATAAGATTTATTTCTTCCTGCAGATCACTTAAATCAATTTGGATTAATAATAGTAAAATAATAACTGCTGCCAGTTCATAAGCAATTAATACACCCAAAGTAGATGATGAACTAATAGAATTGCCTTTACATTTACATTTTTCCTCGGTCATTTTTTAACCTCCTTCATTACCCTTATGGCAATATATGTCACTATGTTCCCTACTGAATATTGTCCGATAATAAATATGTAATCATGCTTAAAAGATAAGGTCTCCTTCAACAGGAGACCTCAGTTATTTCATCTGTCTTTTGAATTAAGAACTAAGGTTTTTTTAATAAATAGTCAATGCTTCTTAGAAGATTACCCCGAGAGCAATTAAGATCAAGATCGCAATCGCAATAATACCTACTCCATAGTTTGGCACCGGAACCGGAACAGGTACAGTTCTGACTACAGGCCTACAACAACAGCCACCACCGTATCTGAACATGTTTTAACCTCCTCTCTAAAATTACAGCAATATGGTGAGTCTAGAAAACAATGCCCATTGCAATCAAAAGAAGAATAATAACGACTACGATTGCTATTCCACAGAAACATCTGCCGCCAAAACCGCCGCCGTAAGCACCTTCGCCTGCTTCAACAGCCATCTATCAACACCTCCTCGTATAATTTTTCCTAAAATCGACTTTTTAGAATACAATACCCAATGCAATTAAAAGAAGGATGATTACAGTAACTATAGCAATGCCGCAAAAACACCCACCGCCGCCGAATGCCCCTCCGAACGCACCAGCTCCAACAGCCATTTTCTTTCACCTCTCTTATTGATAACAAACTAACGCTTTTAAACTTGACACTTTTTAGCTTAAAAAATTACACCCAGGGCGATAAGAATCAGAATTGTGATGGCAATGATTCCTACCCCCGCACCAAAGCCTGCTCTATACCCATATCCGCCAAAAGTACCTGGATATGCCGCTGCACCGTAAGCTCCGTACATGCCTCTCCCTCCTTGTCTGCAAAGTTATTTGGTAATTATATCCACATTATATTATTCACGGGTACATTAATTGGTACTAGTTCCATCCAGTGGAAGTTAATATAATATACAGGCAACATTAACAGTAAGGATTTAAAACAATACGATATTAATTCCATATAATGTATAAAAGGGGTTGATGCTCTCGTGTATGAGTATGCTTTGCGCCTAATCCAATATTACTGGCTTATATGGCTTTTTCTTTCGTTTTTTCTCTCTTCAATCTTAGGTTTCATTATATTTAGAAACTATTTAACCTTACCGGCACAAAGGTGATGGAAATATGAACGGTATATACTCAACAGACAAAACAAGTATGACAACTAAATTCTGGGGAATATGGCTACCCGTCCCCACCATCATAGCAATAATAAACTCCATATTCTGGACGTGGTTAATTCTTCGAACAGTGGGGTATGTTGAAAACCCAATCGAAAAATCAGCACCTCAGATCATTGATTCTTTTTAGTCTCCCAAAGAGTAAAATTGGAGGATTTCAATGCAGCAAGGAAAAAATAAGCCATACCAATTTGTTAATAGACTTCCAAGTTGCTACTATTTACTAAAAAGAAACTGGCTGAGTGAATTTTATCCCAGCCTCTGTCGTAAAATTCGGAAATACTCCAATAACCCGTTAGATCCTTTTAACTTATGTCCGCGGACAATTCTATTTTGGTATTTCATACCACCCTACAGGGCTATCGGCATTTCAATTCTTGGCCTTCAGGAAATAGCAGTCTATGGACGCCAGCAGATTGAACCGAATGAGACTATCTATTTAATGTTTAAAATATTAGAATTAAAGCCTCCAATTCCTTTGACCTTACTCATCATGTTTGCTTCCCTGGGATTGGTCATCACCGACGGCGCTAATAAAATTGTTCAGGCTGTTCGTTCCGAATATGAAAATATTGTGCCAAAAGACGAGCCAGTCGCCCCGTCTTTTAATCCTTTTAATTTAACTCCACGGATGTCAATTTATTTTCCTATCCTTGACGATCACACCTCAATCGGGTTTTTAACCATCGATTTGCGGCACGTAGAAATTAGCATAAAACAATCCTTAGAGCCAAACGATAATATCAAGAGTCTCATTCGATTTATCGATTTATATTCGCCTTTTCCCCTTCAAATTGGGATTATGCTTCTTTCAGTCAGTCTTTTTCTCTGCGGTATAATCTTCAGGTTTAGCCTAAGCCTAAATCGGGAACTCCTTGATGAAATAAAGCATAGCTTAAATCGGTAGTAACTATTAATAATTTATACTCGCCAATAGGAGAAATACTATGACTTTATATGATTTATGGGCACACGGCACAACTTTATACGCTCAACCCTTTGCCTATTTCGCTCCGCTGGTATCATTGGGGGCATTTATCTTTATTGTCTTTATTATTACCGCCTTAAAGCTGGCTTTAGAACATAAAGAACAGCACATACTGTGGTAGAAAAAACGAATTTATCATTTTCTAATTCATTTATTTGAGTTTAAGACTTATTCGTAAGCAGTTGTTTCTCACGAGCTAAAATATAAAAAAGGAAGGTTTGCTTTCCTTCCTTAGAGAAAACAGAAAATTTATATGGAAAAAATGGAAAAAAGAACGGAAAAATGGGATCATCAGCACATTGCTGATACTGTGCATGACATTGGATACACAATGCTGCGACTATCTTGGTATGCTGACTTCCCCTTCCTAAATGGCTAAATCCCTATCCTCAAATATTTTTAAACTTAAGGCAAGGAAAATTGCTGATCCTGCTGCTAGGACGGTTATCGCTCCGGAAGGATTAAGTCTGCCTTCTAAAACTTCTTGGGGTTTGAAAAACTTAAATATGGAAAAGGATCTAGCCCAAGTAGCTTTTTCGCTGAGGCCGCCGATCACATCCAAGGCATAAAAGGCGAAGGTTAAGCCATAGGCATAAGCGGAAGCTTCTTTAGCACCTTTTCCTCTAAGACCTTGGGCAGATGGATTTCGTCGGGTTCAGGCCCTTCCAAGCCAGGTACAGGCTGTTCGCCCAGACATAAAACCATTTTCGACAATTCTTCGGCCTGACTCAGTAAGAATAATTTATTTAAGACTCCTGGTCGGCTTCCAATTAATACAGTCTGAACCAACCGGGTTATTTCTGGGTCTTGTTCACCCCCTGGGAATCTGCCCCAGCCATTGTTTTGCCGATTTTGCTCTAACCATTGGGCCCCTAATTGAACCTGTCTGGCAAATTGCTCTCCGAGCGTTAAGAGGGCCAGAATTGCTAAAGCAGTTGCTCCCGGACTCGGTGAAATGCTATGCGAAGCATCCAACCGGCCCTTTAGTATTTGTTCCCCTCCCTCAAGTGCATATTCTCTGGCTTTGCGGATAGCTTCTTTGACTTCATCCCTATATTTCAAACAGACCACTCCGTATCCATAATTTTCCTACACTATGATTTTATGTTTTAGTCCCGGATAAGGTGTCCTAGATAAAGCAAGAAAAGCATTTTCCCCTAATAAAAAAGAACTAAGAAAAACCGCCGCCCCATATAGTGAAAGACAACGGTTCTTTTAATTTACAGCTATTTTTAATTAGTCAAAAACGGATCCATCTACTCCTTATCTTTCAAACTTTGGCTTTATTAGATGGTATAGTTGACATCTACAGGCCCGACTTCAAGTATCATCTTACTGAAAGAGGAAACCGCTATTCCAAGGTAAAGGACTATTCTGAAAAGGTAAAGTTAGCTTTAAAGGAAATGGATCGTCAGGTAGGCGGATTAAAGGTAGTAAACTTAATGGACCAGTATTACCCTGCCCATCAAGCATTCGAATATCCAGAGATATCCCTAAGACTGTCCAAACTGGAATACAAGGATACTTTAGAATTTGCCCAAAGACTAGGTTTAAACCTTATGTTTCCCTAATACTCTCTTTCAACGACTAGCCAATCAATTCTTTGCATTCCGCAAGGACTCTGTTGCCCTACATACTTCCACTAGCCTTTTCCCTAATATCTCCGCTCTTTTCAGGGCAAAGCTATCTTCTCCCCCCGGTCTTTGGGCACACACCCCGTGATGGCCACAATCATCATCGCGATAGCCATCACCGACGATGATCATTCCTTGGACAAGCATTATGTCATGGAGGGCTTTCATAGTAGTTTCTTGACCGCCATATTTAGAGTTTCCTACCGTCGCTCCGGCCCCCACCGTATTATAAAGAACCTTCTCTCCCCTTAATTTCCGAGTCTTGTCAAAAAAAGCCTTCAATTGGCCGGAGACGCTCCCAAAATAGACAGGGCTACCAAAGACAATCCCATCTGCTTTAGCAAGAAGCTCAAAAGCATCCCCAAGTGCCGTATTCTTAAAACACTGACCGGAACAAGGATTGGAACAAGCGATACAGAATGGTTGTTTCGCACTTTTTAAGAGTTCAGGCACTTCGAGGATCATTGTCTCGGCCCCTAAGCTTTTTGCTTGGTCGAGAATCTTTTCTAATAACACCTTGGTATTTCCATTTTTATTAGGACTACCATTTAGACCAATAATTAACATTTTGCCACCTCATTCATAAATATTATCATTTATTTAAGCAATCATAGAGAAGTTCCGGTCCAGTTATAATTGCACATATTTGATTGTAAGATTTGATTCTATGATTCTATGTATTTCATTCTACATAGGAAACATAAATTCCTTTCCTCCACGCTTGAACTTCTTCTTTCTTTTTATCTATCAGCCTAAAAAATGAAGTCAATCTCTTACAATCTCCCTTGAGGCAAATACCACTAATACCCCAGTATTTATATAATATGTTCTACGTTTTTAAACGACATAAAGAAAAAAGACGAAGTTCGAAGAATAAAATTTAAAAACTCACGATAATCAAAGGAAGGAGCACGAACCCCTTCCTTTCTAAGGCATAAACAATATTTTTATTCATGTAACGTTTAGTATTCTTTAATGGGAATTATTTTTTTTGCCTTGTGCATATGATTCTGCCAAGATTTGAACCGTGTGCAGTACGTCCTTATTTAAGCCCGCATTAACTAGGCCGCTGTTAAGCTGCAGGCGACAAGCAGGACAAGAGGTTGCCACCGTATCTGTCTTAGTGCCGGCAATATCCGCAATCTTTTTATCAGCTATTTTATCTGACAGATCAGGATGAACAATGCTGAAAGAACCGGCCATTCCGCAACAACGACCCGGGTCTTTCATCTCCTGGAGTTCTACTCCCGGAATACTGCGTAAGATCTCCCGCGGTTCCTTATTAATACCCTGGCCCCTGTTAAGGTGGCAAGGATCATGATAGGTTACCTTTCTGTTCACAGGTCCTAGGGCCTCTTTATTAAATGGTACAACTTTTATCAAAAATTCATTAATATCATAAGTTTTGGCAGCCCATTTATCGGCCAAGGCCTTAAATTCAGGTTCATCTTCCAGAAGTTCGCTGTAAACATGTTTCCAGGCTGTTCCTCCCGAGGAACAGGATACTATCAAGGCCTCGGCACCCATTGCTTCAAAAGCCTTAAGGTTACGCTTAGCCAGTGCTTTAGCACTTGCCACATCTCCATTCACCGAGGCCGGAATCCCACAGCAACCCTGTTCGGGAGGAATTATTACTTCGACATCATTAGCGGTAAGGACATCTACCACGGCCTTACCCATATCAGTATAAAAGTAATTAATCATGCAGCCTGTGAAAAATCCGACCCTTTTCTTAGGATTAGCTACTTTGACAACCGTAGGATACTGGGAGCGGAAAGGTTTAGCCGCAAGGTTTGGAAAGACTTTATCTTTGCCCAAACCCACATCAAAACGCAGACGGGCACCGTAGTGTTTGCCCTCAATCCGTTTCATAGCCAGTCCCTGGAATTTGCTTCCGGTCTTCATTCCGAAATCAAACAACCGCTGGAGCTTCAAAGTCTTAAAAATAACTTTCTTGATAGGATGCATACCTCTTTTCCGGACCGCTTCAGCCCGGGCAGCGAGAATAATCTTATCCGAAGGTACAGCATTAGGGCAATTGGCAACACAGGCCATACAGGTAGTACAGAGGGAAAAACGATCAGCCATCCCGTCAGTCATTTCCATCTTACCGTCGAGAAGATACTCTACAAGGCTTATCTTCCCCCTGGCAACTCCGACCTCATGCAGAGTTTCCTTAAATATAGGGCAGACGGCCTGACAATTGCCGCATTTCGTACAGTTAATCACATATTCACTAACAGAACCAAGGGAAGTATAAATTGACATTGCTTACTCCTCCCTTATCACCATTTTACCGGGATTTAAGATATAATTTGGGTCCAGAGCTTCCTTGATCCGCCGGATGGTATCCACCCCGGCTTCGCCAAATTCCAACGGAAGATATCTTACTTTACCAATTCCGATACCGTGTTCGCCGGAAAGAGTTCCCTCCAGGGCTATTGCAGCATGGAAGATTTCATCTACCGCTTGATGCATCCTCTGAACTTCATCTTCATCTCGGGGATCAATAACAATAGTGGGATGAAGGTTGCCATCCCCTGCATGTCCATAAGTTCCGATCATTAAGTTGTATTTTTCAGCTATTTTTCTAATCTCTTTAATCACATTAGGTATTTTACTGCGCGGTACGGTGGCATCTTCCAGAACCAGGGCAGGCTTAACCTGAGCCAGAGAAGGAAGAGCATTCCGACGGGCAAACCAAATCAGATCTCTTTCTTCATCCGTTTGGGCCACCCTGATATCTACAGCCCCGTTGTCGCGACATACTTTCTCAACGATTGGTGCTTCTCTTTCCACTACTTCTTTATAACCATCAACTTCGATAAGCAGAACCGCTTCGGCATCAATTGGCAACCCGGCATGAGTAAAGTTCTCTACTGTTCCAATTGTAACTTTATCCATAATTTCCAAGGTTGCGGGTATAACCTTGTGGCGGATAATATCAGAAATAGCATTACCGGCTTTGTCCAAATCATCAAAGACAGCCAATAGACTCTTCCTGGTTTCCGGTGCCGGAATGAGCTTTACCAGAAGCTTGGTGATAATCCCCAAGGTACCCTCAGCACCGGTGAAAAGAGCGGTAAGGTCATAACCGGAAACGTTCTTCACGGTCTTGCCTCCCCATTTGATAACCTCTCCCGAGGCAAGAACAAGCTCCATTCCCATGATGTAATGCTTAGTAACTCCATATTTCAGTCCTCTTAATCCTCCGGAACATTCGGAAACTGATCCCCCCATAGTAGCGGTGGTAACCGTACCCGGATCGGGTGGGTACATTAAACCATGTTTCGTAGCTTCATCATTTAGATCCTGAATGATTACTCCCGGCTGAACAGTAGCAACTAAATTATCAGTATCCAACTCTAAAATTTTGTTCATCTTCTGAGTGCTAAGAACTATACCTTTCTTAACCGGAATTGCACCGCCGCTGAGATTAGTGCCTGATCCCCTGGGATAGATTGGCATCTTATAACGGTTAGCAATCTTCACAACTTCGACGACATCTTCAGTCTTAGTAGGCATCACAACCACATCCGGTTCCTGATGAGGAACAACAGCAGTCGCATCGTAGGAATAGGTAATGAGGTCCTCTCGTTCACTAAGAACATTCTCTTTACCTAAGGCTTTAATGAGTTCGCTAATAGCTTCTTTGGCCGACATCCTTTTCATCCCCCTTATGTCCTTATATTTTTTTATTTTATTGTTAACCCTTAAAGTACTAGATTTGCCTTTTATCTTCGGAGTTCGGACTTTACACCCCGGTCTGGCCATCATACATAATACGACTTATTATCAAATATTATAGCCCGTTTCTCCCTTCTTTGTAAACATATTTCTCAGAAAAAATTCAATATTCACTTTTTCAACTACTCCTTGTCATCGGACCTTCGGACTTAACATTACTATAATACCTGCTGTTCGTGCAGTCTCCTTAGCTCTTTTTCCACCTTAATTAGGTGCTCATACATGAACTGTCGTGCTGTTATATTATCTTTTGCTGCTATGGCCAGGTAAATTTCCTTGTGCTCTTCAAAAAGCCTTTCAGTCGAACCTGAATGCAGCCAGAGTGCTCTGGTAACATGCAAGGTTTGGCTTATAGTCTCCTGAACAGTATTCATCAGGCGATCCAAAAGGGGATTCTTGCTCGCTTTAGCCAAGGCCAGATGGAAAGCTAAATCGGTGTTTTCACTGTTTTTAGCCTCGGGTAGATCTTTTTCCATCTCTTCCATCAAGGTACGCATCGAGTTCAGATCTTCTTCGTCTCTCCTTTGGGCAGCAAGATCTGCCGCCTCAATTTCTAAAGCCTTCCGGACCTCCAAGATGTTTTGGAGCTGATCCTTCTCCAAAAGAAAGATAAAACTGAGAGGTTCGATTATGGCGTTAGAAGGGGATTTTTTCACATAAATTCCCTCGCCCTGGCGTATTTCCAGTACCCCTGTAAGACTTAAAGCAGATAAGGCCTCCCTAACAGAGGTGCGGCTTACCTCAAACTTTTCAGCCAGTTCCATTTCGGTAGGTAATTTATCCCCAGGGTTTAGGTGCCCTCTAATCATAAATTCTTTTATCTGCTCAAGGATTATTTCCGTAGTTCTTCGATTTCTGATCGGTTTAATTTCCATGATAAAGATCACCCTTTATGTATTTATTTTCCATAACACTTGCAAAGAAGTTCAGAAATTCAAAGTTGTATGACATCTTACATTATACCATGAATAATATTTAATTCGTAGCTTTCCTAAATTAAAAATATTGCAATATTCGTTTTTTGGATAAATTTTCTGTTCTTAAGCCAGACTATTGAAAAAAAGATCAAGAGGTGATTTTATGCTCTTTCGTTACCGTCCATTACTTATATTAGCAACAATTTTTCTTATTCTGACTGTATGTACCTCTTCGATAAGCAACGCAGCCCTCGGGGATCGACCCTTAGCCAGAGGCTCTAGAGGTCCTGAAGTAACGGAGCTTCAGAAAAGATTAAAAATGCTGGGGTATGTAGTTGGCCCTCTAGATGGAATTTTTGGAGCCCAAACCCAAGCTAGAGTTCGTTTGTTTCAGAAAGAACATGGGCTTGTTGGTATAGCCGGACCCAAGACAATAAGAGAATTAAAAAGATTAACCGGGCAAAGTGTTACGGCCGGCGGAACATCAGTCGGCTATAAAAATTCAGATATCACCCTCCTAGCTAGATTGATTAGTGCCGAGGCTAAGGGAGAACCATATAGAGGGCAAGTTGCTGTCGCCGCGGTGGTACTAAATCGTGTCAAAAGCTCTTCGTTTCCCAATTCCATTCCGGATGTTATCTATGAACCCGGAGCTTTTTCTCCGGTAGCAAATGGTGAGATCTGGAAAGAGCCTGTGTCCTCTGCGATAACCGCTGCCCATGAGGCCCTAAGTGGAACCGATCCGGCCTATGGAGCATTATTCTTTTTCAATCCGGCTAAAACGAGTAATAAGTACATCTGGTCCAGGCCCCAGATAATTCAAATTGGCAAACATATCTTCGCACGCTAGGGGGTAAAACAAATGACAAATATGACAAATAAAAATATATTTTGGTTACGAGCCCTGGCCGTGTTTCTTACCCTTTCCCTAATGTGGGGCTTGGGTGAATACAGACGAGCCGAGGGCTTAAAGGTTATCACCGAAAACCAATACCGTCGATCTTTATCCGATTTTGTAACTCAACTAGATGGTCTAGAGACAAATGTAGCCAAGAGTAGGGCTGCCGGAACTCCTACTCAACAAGTGTTTTACTTAAGCCAATCCTCTCACCAAAGCGATATAGCGGTTAAGAACCTTTCCCTCCTTCCAGCCGAAAAATTCGGTTTGAATTATATCGATCAGTTTCTAAATCAGATAGGTGAATTCACCGGAATTATTACTCAACAAGTTGCTAAAGGGGATAGTCTAAACACTGAACAAGAAAAAACTCTCGGAGAAATGCATGAACGTCTTCTTACAGTTAACCGTGACGTTCAGGAATTATATGTCAACCTGAACACTGAAAACATAGCTTGGTTAGACAAACCTTCCGGACAAGCTGTCTGGCAACCTAAAAATAGAGTTGCCGCGGCATCTGCTCAAGGCGAAGAAGGGAGAGCAGCTGAGCCAAGTTCCATAAGTTCCGGCCTCGAACAGCTCGATGCCTCGCTCCAAAAACTCCCTCCCTTCACCTACAGCGGTCAGACAGATACTCATTCCGTACCCGAACCCCTTGGATTATCAAAAATCACGATAACCGAAGAAGAAGCCCGAGCGATTGCTATTGACTTTCTAAGCGTGATTGGTTAT
>CALBJS010000228.1 GCA_937892995.1 uncultured Peptococcaceae bacterium
TTCTTAAGAAAATAGGTTTTGATAAAGTTTTTGACTTTTCCTTTGCTGCCGACTTAACCATCGTTGAGGAGACAACAGAGTTCTTGAACCGCATCAATGAAAAAGGCGTAATGCCTCAATTTACCTCTTGCTGTCCTGGCTGGGTTAATTTTGTAGAAAGGCGTTACCCTGAAATCATTCCTCACCTTTCGAGCTGTAAATCTCCGCAAATGATGATGGGTGCTACTGTCAAAAATCATTATACCCAGAAATCCGGTCTCGATAAAAAGAATCTTTATGTTGTTTCTATCGTTCCTTGCATTGCTAAGAAATATGAGGCTGCCCGTCCGGAATTTGCTCCTGAGGGAATCCGCGATGTTGATGCAGTTCTAACTACAACTGAGATGCTGGAAATGGTTAATCTGCTATTAATTGATCCCGCTGAAGTCGTCCCCCAGGATTTTTGTAATCCATACAAACGAGTTTCCGGTGCCGGCGTTCTCTTTGGTGCCTCAGGTGGGGTTGCTGAAGCAGCCCTTCGGATGGCAGTAGAGAAACTTACCGGAAATAGCCTTACAGATCACTTAGATTTTGAAGAAGTGCGGGGTTTTGAAGGTGTTAAGGAATCCACGATTAAGGCCAACGGCATGAAAGTGCGTGTCGCTGTCATAAGCGGTCTTCACAATGCCGAGCCGATTATCGAGAAAATTATTAATGGTGTCGATGTTGGTTACGATTTGATCGAAGTGATGGCCTGTCCCGGCGGCTGTATCTGTGGAGCAGGTCATCCGGTTCCTGAAAAGATTGATACCTTGGAAAAACGCCAACAGGTCCTTGTAGATATCGATAAGGCTTCTAAATACCGCAAGTCGCAAGAAAACCCCGATATTCTCAGACTATATAAGGATTATTATGGAGAAGCCAACTCAGAGCTTGCTGAGCGACTGCTGCACACCCATTATAGTGCGATAAATGGTGACCTTATTAGTAGAAAAGTACGCAAAAAAGCCGATTCTACCTTTGTAACCCGAGAGTTTACTATTTGCACCTGTGATACATGTTCAGCACGGGGCTCCACGGAACTTTACAACAAAATTAATGACAAAATAAAAAGACTAAAAATGAATGCTTTCGTCAGAGTAAAAACCATTCGTTTGAAAGAGAATCATGCCGGGGATGGTATCTATATCACCCTTGACGGTAAGCCGATAAAAGAGCCTACCATTGATAATATTTGTAAAATTATAAGGCAGTCTTTGTGAACAAGGCCAAGAAATACAATTGAGGTCGGAGTGAATCAATCCTCAATACTTTGAAGAAGATAAAGGGGACGCAGCGAAATAAAAGTTTCGTTACGTCCCCTTTAATATTGATTGCTTGAAATCAGGCCCCAACAACGCTGTTTTTCCCTTTGGCTTTTGCTTTATACAAAGCTTTATCGGCTTTGCTCAAGAAAGAATCCAAATTATCTTCTAGACTCACCTCAGCGGTAGTAATCCCAATACTGATAGTGATAGAGATACTTTCCTGCTGGTCACTGATAAATATATAATCCATGATAGCCATCCTTACCCGTTCGGCAACTTCTTGAGCTTGCTTAAAATCCAATCCCGAAAAACAAGCTATAAACTCTTCTCCCCCATATCTACCGATAAGATCATAAGGCCTAAGCTGCCCGGCAAGACAATCGGCGACCTTCTTAAGAACTTCATCCCCGACTAAATGCCCATAAGTATCATTGATATGTTTAAAAAAGTCAATATCCATAAGCATTAACGAAAAACGCCTTCCTTCCCGAGAACAGCGAATAAACTCCTCTTGAGCACGTTGAAAGAAGGCTCTTCTGTTTAATAACCCGGTTAAGCTGTCTGTTATAGCCAATACTTCCATTTTCTTCTTTAACCTCTGTTCCTCTATTATGCTCTTGCGTAGCATTTCAACCCCTTTGGCCAGTATTCCTATCTCATCTTTTCTATTTATAACTATCCCTGTATTCGTTTTTCCATTTCTAAGATGCTCTATCATTTCAATAATATTGTTGAGCGGCACTACTAATTTTAGTCTAAAATAGATTGGCACAAAAATCATTAAAAAAATAGCAATTAAAAATTGAGCACCACCGAGAATAAATTGCATGTAAGTTTGGTCAATCATTTCTTCGATACACATTCGAATGTCTGCTTTTAGGGCATTGTTAAAATAAAAAATTGCATCAAGTGCGGGAACCGACTTTCCCGCTATTTCCTTAGCTATATCAGGGTTTACTTGACCATTAAGTATCGAGTTAAGAATTCTATCTTGTTCCGGGCGGTAAGATTTAAAGTATTTTTCAATTACTACTTCTTTAGCTTCTTTGATTTCTACAGAATCGCTAATCTCGACTCTGCTTTCCACAGCAAGCCAGGCCTGTTCAGATTTGCCTCTCAGAGCCAGGAGAAAGTTATAGTCCCTCTGGTCAAAATCTTTATTTTCAGCAAGTGTGGAGATAATTAGCGAAGATTCGTTTCCAATAATATTTCTTAAGCGAATATTATTAATAATCAGAGCATAATTGTTAGCAATTGTGGCACTGTTTTTCTCTAATCCGCTAAATTTAACTAGGCTCTTGATAGTATTGTCAATAAAGTCTGAACACTCATTGTACCAAAGCATTCTTATTTGTAACTTTCTTGCCTGATAAGGTTTCGCTGCTTCTTCATCCATTATTTTACGCAATACTTTTATCTTTTCATATTCTTTGCTTAGCTTAAGAGCTTCTTCCGGATATTTTAATTGCATTCGCTCCGAAGCTTTAGCGAGTGCAAAATCTATAGCCTTACGTCTTTGGTCAATAAAAGCCCGATTATCAGCTGAGATGGGTTCTTGGGTGGCAAGGACAACGTTCATTCGACCTCTTTCGAACATAAAATCACTCATACCATCGATAAGGGGAAATATTATTTCATTGGTTCCCTCTATTTCTTTTGCTTGCCGACAATCATGCCAGGCATTATGTAATAAAAAAGCAGAGGAAACAACCTGAGAGGTGCTTAATAAAAGCAAGAATACAATAATTCTAACTTGCATTGAATTATATTTTAACTTAGGTCTTTGCACCGAGACTTCCTGCACCCTAATAAACTCCTTTTTTCAGGAAGCAAAAACGGTTCTGTTGCTCTCCTTAAATTCCGCTTCTATATTATAGCAGAGTTTTTGCAGAAATAAATAACACGCTCCTTTCTTTAATACTTTAATTCTTAACCCACGATCTTTACTGCATTCTCTTTAATCTTCGTTACTACTTCAACAATCTGCTTTTGTCTTGGGCCATCAAACAGCTTGATAAACTCTGCGGTTTATCAAAAGGCGGCTTCGTTAGTTCTGCCACATATTCCATACAACCATTCTGCTCAATATATAGTCTTTATATCGGATACCTAAAAGTAAATAGCGACAGTGCTGCACTGTAAACGACAACCGAATACACGCTTAACCGCTCCGCAACGCCGAAATATCCAGCCGACACAACGCCCGTTGCGATAGAGCCGAGTACCATGTTCCCCAATATTGCGATTGTAAAGATGCCGAATTGCTTATGTGCCTTGCTTCTGAAACAGCCGACCGTTATCAAAATCATCGAAACAATGGACAGCAACACCACAATAGCGGTTACGACTATATGCATGATATCTTGGAAAGTTCCGGCATAACCGCTGCCGGATAAGGGGAACAGTGTGTACCCTACGGCGGAAGTCCATTCCATAACAGTAAACAAGTAAATTCCAAGGCGGAAAACTCTATTTACCCTTCCCTGGTAAAACACACAGAGCAATGTGCAGGCTACGACAGTAAAAAAAGCGTAGACCGTCGAGTAAGCCGATGCAATTTCCCTTGAAGGTGCTGTAGCGGCAGTAAGGTCACTTACTGCCTGTGTCAAAGGATGATAGCCTGGATAGTTTATCTCGCCTAAGATTACATGTAGAAAATAAAAAATTGTCCCCACCACGCCCATCAATGCCAGCCATTGAACGCGATTTTTGTTCCTTTTCATGTTCCTGTCCCCCCGATGCCCTCTAACATTTATTAGTCATTGGCACATTATTCAGCTGCAAATAATATCCTCCTGCCGTCAAAACTGAATACAGCAGCAGTCCAAGGGAAACGAAATGTAGCCTTTCTCCGCGACTGCTATCTTTAAGGGATAATAGCCCGCCCAAAATCAATAATATGGCAGTAATACCCTCTGAAAAAAGATGCACTGCTATTCCGAATGGCTCCGTTCTGATTTCTTTAACCTGCCCGGTAAAAAGAAGCATACCCCACATCCCAAGCATACAGATTCCTATAAAAACACTAAAGATATTTCCGGCTTTTTTCATACCTTGACCCCTCACTTGCTATCAACAAATATGAATTACCACAAGCGTATCAAAAAAGTTCTCGTAATGGACCTGTCTTATAGTAAGAAAAACAAATACCCTGTTCCGACCATCAGCACATTGCTGATGCTGTGCATGAACATTGGATACATAATGCTGCGACTATCTTGGTATGCTATGCTCTGGATAGTGCCTAACACAAAAGCATAGAGCAGCCGGAGATAATTCGCTTCAAAGGTAAGCGGGAATAAAGACCATTTCATATGGGCGATTGCAAATAATAATGATGCCAAAATTGTTTCTAAAGTAATGCCCCACTTTACTTTTACACTCTTCCCCAAGACATGCTCAAGCATTGTAATGGGGAGTGCCCGATATAGAATCTCTTCGGCAGGCCCGCTTAAGAG
>CALBJS010000229.1 GCA_937892995.1 uncultured Peptococcaceae bacterium
GAACCTAAAGGCTAGGATCTAACGATCGGTGTATCCCTTTTGGGTCCAAAGGATTCTTCGCTTTGTTCTAATTTCCAAGCTTCCAAATCTAAGGCAAGATAGGCTTCTTTAAGATCATCCTTGAATTGTTCAGACGGATCGAACGGGTGATAATACCCCTTCTCTAAAGCATAATCGCTTATCTGCCCCTGGCTATCGATGATCTGATTCAGATGTTTCTTAAATGTTTCCCTGACCTTAGGTGTTGTTGCCTCACTTAAAGCCGCAGCATATTTACCTAAAACATTCTTCGTAGTGAGCAGTAGTTCTGTCACTATATCTTTTTCGGTCATGAAATCTACACCTGCCACATCCTGAATAATATTAGTCATGCTATTTCCCTCAGCTCAAATAATCTATTTCATATTCGGATTGTTGAATAAATTCCCTCAGCTCTTTAATCTGTTCTTGAGAACTCTTAAGTTCGGTCTCTAAGATTAATCTTAGCTTAGGGTCTGCTACATTATCGATTAGCCCCGACATTTTTAGGGCACAAATATTCTTTAGCTGTAAGAGTCCATGAACCTCAAAAGCTTCATGTGGAGCTATCTCTGTTGAAGACAAAAAAGCTCAACTCCTTTATTATTTATTTAAAACGCAGCAGAATATGAGCGACGATGTTCCACTGCGTAACACCATAAATCATAAATTTCTCTTATTTCTAAGCTCTTGTTCAGCATACTGCACCATTCTCTTTACCATATTCCCCGCTTCTCGAGACGTAATATCCCCGGCATTCCCCTCAAAAAGCTCGATATCCATTTGTTGTTCGCTGCTATTTGCTGAATTCCGGTTTACCGGATCAAGAGGTCTAAACTTAGCCATCTATTAATCACCCCATTAATTATTGTTACTTCAAGCCATTTTCTTAAAATTCCTATTGTTGTTAATAATCTTTACTTTTTTCAAAAATAAATACAAGTAAATTATTGGTTACGAAAAAATAGAAAAATCGCCGGGACTATTATCGCCAGTACAGCCACTAAGGCTGCTCCAAATCCGGCAAGTATGTTCTTATCATCAACCCATAAGCTCTTACCGTAAGTAAAAGTATAATAACTACCGGCCAGGATGAAGAGGGCTAGAGCATAAATTTTCATTCCTTTTGCTCTCCTTCAGTTGTAGATGAGTGAACGGGGGCAGCCTCGAAAAGGAAACCTGATCTCCGTAAATGAGTATTGACCTTAACATTTACTTTGGCTTCTTGATAATGTCGGTTCCAATTATAAGCTTCAAGCTCCTCAATGGTTCCGAAATTCCCGGCGATTTTCCTCCCGAAATGGAAAATGTCTGCGTTCCATTCTGTCTGGGTCTTTTCGATAGTCTCTCTTAGTCCTTTCTCAAAATGGAGTTTGACCTCAGTTTCCAGTTTGGGGATATTGGCTAATTTCTCATAATGCTTACGACTTTGGATGGAAATAATATTAATATCTAAGGATAATTCTAAATCAATGACCGGAATAGCATTTGCGAACCGAGCTTTGAGCTTTGGCTCGCCGGCTAGCCGGATCTCCAAAACATAAATATATCCCGGAATATTGGGATCTTCCAAGGTGAAAAATCCTCGCTTGAACTCTCCTATCCCCATCAGAAAAAAACGAGTCTCCCGTTGAGAGAGTGTACCCACCATCCTATCTCCATCAAAGACAGCAGTACCCGATAATTCCTTCTTAGTTCCACCCTTACGTGGTATACTCCCGGGCTCATAGTCCTCTTCGGTCCGCAAAGGAGGCTCCCCGGTACCCACATCAGAGGCCATCTGTGTAAGATCATTGACACCTGCATAGATAGCAGTGGGCTGGCCATAAGGGGTTAAAAGATCTTGATAAAAATCACTGAAAAATACATCCGGAAAATACCCGGTGTTCTTCGATTGTTCAAAAATAAGTTCAATATTTTTGGCCGGATTGGAACCGATAAAACTTCTGTTTTCTTTAATAAAGTCCTCAGCCTTACCTTTACAGACTACTATCCTCATAAATTCTCTTACTTCCCGAAAACGTACCAAAGGTTCAACATACTTAGCTACACCTTCTCTGGCATATTCTTCTGAGAATACCAACATCTTGGCATGCATTAAAGATATCTGCCTATTCACTGTAGCATTAATGAGATTAATTCCTTCCAGAAGAGACGATGCTTCTATGGTAGCCACAATGGTACCGTCTACTTCTCCGCTTTCTTCATCCCCACCGTTCCCACCACCGCCTTGAGCCTTCCCTCCCCCTTCCTTATAAGTGGCATACTGGAAGGTAAGTCTGATTTTATTCTGCACACCTTCATCTACCCCGATAACTAGGGCATACACTTCCTCATCGATTTCTTTAGCATCATAACAGCCTGAGAGAGGCAAACAAATAATTATGGCCAGTGCCAGAAGCCAGCTAAGGCTTTGCTTGGTCATTAGCCTTCTCTCCTTTCTTACCACGAATCAAGGCCATAATTAATACCATTATAGGTATAAACATTAGAATAAGTGAGCTATAAGCTCTAAGCACTTTAACATGCACCTCGATAATTTCGGCAATATTATCAGGATAGAGAGCGAGAACAAAAACCAGAGTGCTAAAAGGCAGTAATAAAGGCCGATGATTCTGAATCTTAAAAGCCCGACAATAAGAACTTAAGGCCAGGTAGAAAGCAAAAGATACCGTAATCAGGGAAGTAATCACCCAAATAAAGAGAAAAATAGATTCCACCCTCTGGAGGAATCTGGAGAAATAAATTATTCTTGAGAGCTGATACATCCCTGAAAGGTGCTCACCCCCCACAGTATATTGGAAAGCTGCCAAAATACAGCTTAAGCATAGACTAAAAATTACTCCCGCTGAAATAACAGTTATAAAGCCTACTTTTTTAAAGTTTTTTAGACCATGGATGGAATTAATAATTACAGCTAGAAAGACAATCTCCCCGTAAGCCGCACTTCGGATTACACCGGTCTCCATAGTCCTTAGCAAGCCATGGCCTAGAAGAGGGGTCAGATAACAATAATCATAGTTGGGAATTGCCAACAATAATAGCAGAAAAAGGGAGCCTATGATAGGGTAAAAGAAGACATAAGCTACTCTGGCTATTCCTTCCAGTCCTACATAAGCCATAGCAACTACGAGCAAAAGGAAGGCAAAAACCAAAACACTTTGCGGAGTGTAAGGCATACTGTAAACATTAAGCACCGCTATAAACTCCGCTAAAGTTATCCCGGCTTTATACAGAAGATAGACAGCGAAGATCAAGATAAGAATTTTTCCTACTATTTTACCTGTTACAGCTTCAAAAATCTGATAGAGATCTTGCTGGGGGAAACGTGCCATCAGACTAAATAATAAAGCAAAGAAAACAAGGGTTATACCACAGGAAATCAGGGTTCCATACCAAGCCGCAGTTCCCAAAGATTTTATAATTACCATGGGGCTGGTATAAAATAATTTGGTTATTAATACAATAGTCATCAGGCTAAAAGCTTCATAAAAGCCAAAGTGTCCTTCCCTGATCATTTCTTTCGACTCCTTCAAGCCTTATCCGGGTCTTCTTGGGCCCAACGGCGAGCAATCTCGGGTTGACGTCGACGATCCAACGGATTTAAATAATCTGGCCTTGCTTCCTGCATCCATAAAGGCCACCTTAAAATTACATCTTTACTCTTCCGGCCCTTGGGAGCGATAACAGCTAAAAACGGTATTCCAAAAGACTTAAGATTAACTAGCATCAATACATATCCTCCTAAGGCCAAGACGATACCGTAAAAGCCTAGTAGGGCACCAGCCAATATATAATAAAATCTTGCTAACCTGACACCGAAGGCCAAACTATAATTAGGGATAGCAAAATTGCTTAACCCGGTGACAGCGACGATAATAATCAGAACAGGACTAACGATATTAGCGGAAACCGCTGCTTCCCCTAATATCAAGGCTCCAATAATTCCCAGAGTATTACCAATGATACCGGGAATTCTGATCCCCGCTTCGCGGATAAGCTCAAAGCCCATCTCCATGAGCAAAATCTCAATAATAGTCGGAAAAGGTACATTTTCTTTAGCTTTAGCTATAGCTATCAATAAATCTGTAGGGATCATCTCCCGATGAAAGGTAGTAATTGCAATATAGAGTCCGGGTAACATAGACGCTGCGAAGAAAGCAAAAAAACGAATTGCTCTTAACCCTACCGTATACTGCCATTTTAAAGATGAATCTTCAGGGGAGTGCATAAGGGCATTCATAGTCACCGGAACTATCATGGCAAAAGGTGCCCCATCCACTACGATCGCGACCCGACCCTCGACGATATGCGAAGCCGTCCGATCCGGTCTTTCCGTACTTAAGATAGTAGGGATAATAGAATAAGGATTATCCTCGATGAGCTCTTCCAACATCCCTGCATTCCCTAAAAAATCTATAGCTATATTACTTAACCTACGACTGACTTCTTTGACGATAGCCGGATTCACCACATCTCTTAAATATAGAACAGCAACAGTGGTACTGCTTTTCTCCCCTACCTCGAAGAATTCCGTTATCAGGTTACTGTTTCTAATTATTCTTCTCAGAAGAGCAACATTAGTTCTAAGGTTCTCACCAAAAGCCTCTTGAGGACCCTTAACAATACCTTCCGTCTTAGGAGCTTCAACCCCCCTCTTTTCAAAGCCTATGGTTTCACAAGTAAGAAAGTAATCCAAGCCATGAACATACAAAGCCGTATTACCTTTTAAGATTTCTGTAGCGACTTTCTTGATACTATCTTGATTCTTAGTATCATTAGTCTCGATAATACTTTCTAAAGAGGAGTTCAGTCCCTTTCCCTCCGGTAAATCAGATTCTTGCACCTTAAATAAGGGGCTGAGGATATACATATTGATAATGTTCTTATCAGCCATCCCATCAAGATAAGCGATAAATGCCCT
This sequence comes from uncultured Peptococcaceae bacterium, assembly GCA_937892995.1. Taxonomy (GTDB): domain Bacteria; phylum Bacillota; class Desulfitobacteriia; order Desulfitobacteriales; family Syntrophobotulaceae; genus CALBJS01. The sequence goes on from CALBJS010000229.1 coordinate 4,943, forward strand.
TCTCTTTCGCCCGACTTGGAATTCTCTAATGATCAAATCTTTATTTTTAGGAAGACCAAAAACTTGTTTTATTACTTCGATATTTGAATCGATATCTGACCTGACCTTATCCCCCTCAATCCTGGTGGATTTCAGTTCGGAAGGAGAAAACGGCTTCTTAAGTGCCCTTCTTCGTGGCTTTCCGGGAACTATTTTTTCTTGTTGCTTTACACTATCCTGAACGATATTTTCAGTATTATTACTTCGGGAATCCCCGGAATTCTTTTTTCGATTATTGCTTTGGTCATTAGTATTCGGATTCCCGGCATCCTGTCCTTCACCCATCTCAGCGAGGGTGAAGGTCTTGGGTCTATTCTTTTTTTTATAGGTAATCAGCGCAATAAGCTTAGAAAGAATGCCTTGTTGTTCACTCATACTCCAATTCCTTTATCTTTAATGATATACTAGTATTTGTATTTATCGACGGTTTTAACCATTTGATTTTTCCTTCATATCCACCATATTTTGTGGTATACTATTTCGCAATCCTAAACAGAAGCTAGGTTTATAATGCTATAAAGAATTAAAAAAATGCTATTTTCGCAGAGAAAATTCCTATACAAAGGAGAAAACATGAAGATAAAACCTATTAATAAAGTACTGGTAGCTAACCGGGGAGAAATAGCCATTAGAATTTTCAGAGCCTGTAAGGAACTGGGCATAAGAACTGTTGCGATCTACTCGGAAGAAGACAAATATGCTCTATTTCGTACCAGAGCGGATGAATCCTATCTTATCGGCAAAAAGAAAAAACCTATAGAGGTTTACTTAAGCATGGGTGAAATCATCGAGCTGGCTTTGAAGAAGGGTGCCGATGCCATTCACCCCGGCTATGGGTTTTTATCCGAGAACCCGGAGTTTGCCAAAAAATGTCTGAGGGCCGGTTTGGAATTTATCGGTCCCTCGGTTCATACCTTAGAGAACCTTGGCGATAAGATCAAATCTAAATTGCTTGCCCATAGTGTAGGGGTCCCTACCATACCCGGGGTAGATAAACCGCTCAATTCTGTAGAAGAGGCCGTGGAATTCGCCCAAACTCACGGTTATCCGGTAATACTTAAAGCCTCAGCCGGAGGTGGGGGCAGAGGGATGAGAGTCGTTCATAGCGAAAAGGATCTGGCCAGGGAATTCTTAACCGCGAAAAATGAATCCAAGAAGGCTTTCGGCCTTGATGACATCTTCATCGAGAAATACCTGGAAAGACCAAAACATATCGAAGTCCAGATTCTGGCCGATAAGTATGGCAATATGGTCCACCTCTATGAGCGAGACTGCTCAGTCCAGAGGAGACATCAGAAGATTGTCGAATTCACCCCCGCCTTCGCCATTTCCGAAGAATTAAGGGCCCGATTATGTGCCGATGCTCTAAAGCTATCCCAAGCCGTAAATTATGTTAATGCCGGCACTGCCGAATTCCTGGTGGATAAGAACGGTAAGCACTATTTTATCGAGATGAACCCTAGAATTCAGGTCGAACATACTATTACTGAGATGACCACGGGTATCGATATCGTACAGGGCCAGATCCTTATAGCTCAGGGCTACTCCCTGGATTCTCCTGAAATCGGTATCCCGTCCCAAGAAGCTATCGTCCCCCGGGGATATTCCATTCAATGCCGCATAACCACAGAAGACCCTCTCACTAATTTCTTACCCGATACCGGAAAGATCGATATTTATAGAACCAGCTCCGGCTTCGGTATCAGACTGGACGGCGGAAACGGTTATACGGGCTCGACCATCTCCCCCTATTACGATAGTCTCCTGGTTAAAATAATTTCCTGGTCACGAACCTTTGAGAATGCTACCAAGAAGGCTATCAGATCTATCAAAGAAATGAATGTCAAAGGGGTTAAGACTAATGAAGCCTTCCTGATCAATGTTCTTAACCACGAGAAATTCTTAAGCGGAGAATGCGATACTCACTTTATTGATGACACTCCGGAACTATTCGATATTAAACCTCAGAAAGACTATGAAACCAAGATCCTAAAATATATCGGAGAAAAAGTAGTTAACGAAGTCAAAAATACTAAGAAGGACTATAATATCGCCCCTGTGCCCAAGGTCAGAATTCCCGAAGTTCGTCCGGGTTTAAAACAAATCTTAGAACAGAGAGGGGCCCAAGGCTTTGTCGCCTGGATCAAACAGCAGGATAAGCTGTTATTGACGGACACGACTTTCCGAGATGCTCATCAGTCCCTGCTCGCTACCAGAGTCCGAACCAAGGATATGATGAAGATTGCAGAAGCTACCTCGGTCTTAGCCCAAGACCTATTTTCGCTGGAAATGTGGGGTGGAGCAACTTTTGATGTGGCCTATCGATTCCTTCGAGAATCCCCTTGGAGAAGGCTCCAGGGGTTAAGACAGCTTATCCCTAATATTCCTTTTCAAATGCTGCTCAGAGGTTCTAATGCGGTCGGCTACACGAACTATCCTGATAATTTGATCAGGGCCTTCATCCGCGAGGCAGCGGAACAAGGGATAGATATCTTTAGAATCTTCGATAGTCTGAACTGGCTTAAAGGGATGGAGGTTGCCTTTGATGAAGTCCTGAAAACAGGCAAAATAGCCGAAGTCTCCATCTGCTACACGGGTGATATCTTAGATGAACGCCGCGATAAATATTCTCTTCAATACTATGTAAATATGGCTAAAGAAATAGAAAAAATGGGGGCCCATATCCTAGCAATCAAAGATATGTCGGGTTTGCTGAAACCTTATGCAGCTGCTAAGTTGATTAAGGCCTTGAAAAATGAAATATCCATCCCCATCCACTTGCACACCCATGATACCAGCGGTAACGGAGTAGCTACTCTTCTTATGGCAGCCGAAGAAGGGGTGGATATTGTCGATACTGCTTTGAGTCCCATGTCCGGACTAACCAGTTCACCGGCCTTAAACTCGATGATTTCTGCTCTGGATAACACTAAACATCACACCGGGATCGACCTGGAAGATATTCAAAAGCTTTGCGATTATTGGAGTGAAACCAGAACGGTTTATGAGCAGTTTGAGTCCGGACTCAAATCCGGCACTGCCGAAATCTATAAATATGAAATACCCGGGGGGCAATATTCGAATCTTAAGCCCCAAGTAGAAAGCTTCGGGCTTGGGCATAAGTTCGGAGAGGTTAAAGAGATGTATAAAGAAGTCAATGAGATCCTGGGAGATATAGTTAAAGTAACTCCAACCTCTAAAGTAGTAGGCGACCTAGCAATATTTATGGTTCAAAACGAACTCACCAAAGAAAATCTCTTAGCCAAAGGTCAAAATCTAACCTTCCCGGATTCTGTCGTTGACTACTTTAGCGGCATGATGGGCCAACCGGAAGGAGGATTTCCCAAGAATCTGCAAAGGATAGTCTTAAAAGGTGAAGAGCCTATTACTTGTAGACCGGGAGAAGTATTACCATCTGTAGATTTTGACTCCATTAAAGCTAAGCTTAAAGATGAATTCCGGGTCGAAGCCAATATCAGAAATGCTCTAAGTTATGCCCTTTATCCCAAAGTATATAGCGATTATTTAAAATCCCTCAGCGACTACGGACATCTCTACAATCTGGAAAGTCATGTCTTCTTCTATGGCTTAAAAGAAGGCGAAACGAGCGAGATTGAACTTGATGAAGGGAAGATAATGATCGTCAAACTCGTGGAAGTCGGGGACTTAGATGAGGAAGGTTATAAAACTTTAGCATTCGAGGTCAACGGTAACCGCAGAGAAATTAAAATTTTTGATCGGAACTTTGAAGAAAAAGGGAAAATTGATGTTACCCTCATGGCTAATCCTAATAATCCAAAGGAAATAGGCTCCTCGATCACCGGTAATATCACCAAGATCTTAGTAAAAGAAAGCGAAAAGATAACTAACAAACAAAGCCTATTAATTATTGAAGCTATGAAGATGGAAACTAATGTCCTCGCACCTGTCGATGGTCAGATTGAGAGCATTTTAATTACTGAGGGCCAACAGGTTAAATCAGGACAGCTGTTAATGAAGCTGAAGTGATTTAGGTTCGACATCAACAACAAAAGCCTGGATACTTGGCTGCCTTAGCGACCTGCCCTCTGTCCATTCAATGTATTGTACTTTGACGGTTAATTGGGGTTTAACCCAGTAAGCGTCTCGGTGCCGCTCCGGCCTATTAACAAATGGCTGTTCTTCACTGGTAAGGGAATGAAGTAGCGGGGTTAAATCCCGCCATTCCTGCTTAGTCAACCTCCCTGTACCGGCATGTCCTATGTACCACAAATGACCATCAGCATCATATAACCCTAGTAATAGGGCATTAACGATACCGGAATTAAGCGTAAATCCGGCCACTACAGCTATAAGGTCTTGGTAATTCTTTACCTTGAGCCAGACATCCTTTTTCTCTCCAATAAAATAGCGAGAGTCTTTCCGTTTCATGACAATGCCTTCCAGACCATGCTCTTTAATGGTCTTAAATATTACTTGGCCATCATGATGGGAGGATACTAGCTGAATATTAGGCTGGGGCCTAACGATGTTCGCTAATAACTCCATTCTTTCAGATAAGGGCAGATCATTCACCCACTGCTCGTCATAATAGAGCAGATCAAAAATCATATAAGTGACCGGAACTATCTTGCTAACCTGCTTTACATTTTCGAAGCGTCTGATACTATCCCGCCGCATCACTTCATGAAATGAAGGCTTATCATCGGAGCCCAGAGCAATAATTTCCCCATCCATAATTACTGACGAAGCCCGGCAATAATCTTCTATTTTTTGAAGCTCAGGATAATGAAAAGTTCTTTCGTTAGCTTTACGATTGAACAGTCTTATTTCGTTACCGTCATAATAAGTAAGAACACGTACCCCATCCCATTTTATCTGGGCGATCCACTCCTCCCCTTCGGGAATCTGGTCGCTACTCTTAGGTTCCATGGGAGTAACAGGGTTTAGCAACATGAAAGACACCTCCGTTACAAAAGCCTTACAAGGAGTAGCATTGCAGGGCAAGTCACTATTATCTTTATTTTCCCTTAAAATGAGAAAATCATGCCTTACTCCCATTCTCTTAAAACCTCAATATCTTCAAATATAATCTGCTCTTCCTTTTTACTTTTAACTTTAAATATATTTCGTAATTAAAGTGCTCTCTTGGGATTTTAATCAATTAAGAAAGAGGCAACACTTCCATCCTTATTAGCAGTGACTTCTAGTCTGGCATCAATACTATTCTTTAGTTCAGGGACATGGGAGATCATTCCTACTAAACGACCCGAATGCTGAAGTTCGATGAGGCAATTAACGGCACTATCTAAAGACTCCGGATCTAAAGTTCCAAAGCCTTCATCAATAAACATGGTCTCCAGGCTTACTCCTCCGGCATAAGACTGAACAACGTCGGCAAGCCCGAGGGCCAAGGCTAGGGAAGCTTTAAAACTTTCGCCCCCGGAGAGAGTCTTGACATGTCTGGCTTTGCCTGTATAGTAATCAAAAACTTCCAGTTCCAGACCACTTTGGGCCATTCCCTTACCTTTCTCAATGATTCGGCTCATCCGATAGCGTCCATAAGTCATTTTAGCTAAGCGCATATTGGCTGCGACAATTATATCATTAAAAAAGGCTGCCAAGACATACCTTTCAAAGCTAATTCTTTGACTATTATCACCCTTCGCCACCTTAGCAAGATCGCCGATCACTGCGTATTCTTCTTCTTTCTTCCTAATCTTTCCCCCAATTTTCAGGATACTGGTAAGCAAAGTTTCATTATGATTTTTTCTGGAGAAGATAGTAGTATGGTGACCGGCAAGACTATCCTTCTCCTGGCGGATAAGGTTAAGCTCTTCTTCCAAGATAGGAATATCTACTGTACTAAGCCCTTCTACTTCTAAAGATATTTTCTGAAAATAATCTTGAGCAGATCTGAGGGTCTCCTGGTACTCTGTTATTTTACTCTCGAGACATATAATCTCTTCTTCCGTCTTTTTAGCACCCTCATATTCCTCTTCCCGGCTAAATCCCGCTTTAACCCTAGCCTGAAGAAATACGGCCTGGGCATTTTCCATCTCCCGTTTAGCTTCACTGAAATTCTTCAGGGCACCTTCCTTAGAAGTACGAGCGGAAGCGTAATTTAGAGTACCTTGATTCTCATTGTTTCTGGCAGTTTCCAAAGCAAGTACCAAATCATCATATTCTTTCCGGGCTTTGGCAATTACTTTATTCAATTCTTCTAAAGTACGAATGTTTAGGGGAAGATCATCTTCGAGCCTTTTTATGACTTCTCGGAGACCATTGGCCTTGGAATAGAAGTCTTTTTCTTCTTCACCTATTTTTTCCAACTTTATTTCTAAAATGTTTTGCAGACCGTTATTTTGTTGTAATTTTGTCCTTATCTCTTCTTCTTTATCCTTTAATAAGGCTAGCTGCCTTACTTCGGAATCAAGCACATTTAACTTCTTCTGTAACTCCGTGATGCCGGCCTCCAGACTCATTTTAATGTCTTTTCCAATGCCCACATCTTCTTCACAACTAAGGTCTTCCTCACAGGCTATATCTTCTTGCTTAGCTTGATTTAATTCGGATTGAATCCTTGCCAGAAATCGCTCTTGATTCAGGTAATCAGCACAAACTTTATCCCAAGCTGTTTTGGTATGGTCATATTGCTTACGGGTGTCTTTCAGTTCCTGCTCAAGATCCTTCAATTCTTTCTCGGTAGGAACTCCTTGTGCTTTGGTCGCGGGGTTAGGGTGGTGAGCGGAACCACACACCGGACAAGATTTTCCGGTGTGAAGACTTGCAGCCAGGATTCCGGCCAGTCCTTGGAAGTAAAGTTTTTGGTCTCGTTCATACTCCAGTTGCTTAGTTTCCACCTGGTTTCTCTGGTCTTCGAACTTTTCTCTTAACGCATCCTGTTTTTTTATAATATTTTCAAATATCTTTTTTTCAGCTTTTAACTCTTCAGTCTTGGCCAAGATTCGAGCAACTTTATCTCTTTGGGCACATCTTTGGACATACTCTTTAGAGGCCTTCAGAGAATTATCCAATTCGCTCTGGTTAATATTAATTTCCTGTTTTACTCGATTTAATTCTGTCCGAGTATTCTTTTGTTCCTCATTTTTATTTGTTAACTCTGTTTCCGCTGCTGTTAACTCCTTTTGGGTCGCTTGTAGCTCTTCTATCTTAGCGGCCAATTCCTTAAGCTTTGTCTGCTCCTCACTCAGCTTCTGCCGTTCTCCATCCCTACCCTTTTCTTCATCCAAGCATTTCTTAGCCTTTTCTAATTCCTCGAAAGCCTCTTTTTCCCGGTTTTCGGCCGCCTCAAGTTCCAGAGTGCGACGTTCATAAATACGGGCATTTCCCAGATAATGATCCTCGATTCCTTTTAAAGTTAAAGCTTTGCGAGCCTTTTCTAAAGTCTCCTTTTGTTGATCATAATAAGCTTTTTGAGCTTCCAAATCTTTTTTTCGCAGTTGGGCTTTCTCTTTTTCCTCTAATTTACGATTATTTTCCTGGCTAGCTAAAATCTCATTTTGTTTAGACTCCAAGAGATTCTCTTGCTCTCTAAGCCGCAGATTAAGTCCTTCCAGATCTTTATTATCTTTTAAGATAGCAGCTTCAGTCTCTTTGATGATGACCGGAATATTAAGCACATCTGCCGTTAAGAGCTTGGCTAGATAATCATAGGTCGCAGTATCAAGGCTTTGAATCTTTCCTTGTCTTTGGTCAGCTAGTTCCTTAACTTCATTTCTGAGATTTTTTTCTTCTGCCATCAATTTTTCCTGAATTAAGCGAAAACCCTGAGTACCAAAAATCTTCTGCAGGATATTCTCCCGCTCACTGCTGTTAGCCGTAAGTAATTCCCGAAATTCGCCTTGAGGAATCATGATAATCTGCTTAAATTGTTCGTAGGTTATTCCTAGAATTTGAGTTATTTTTTCATCGACCTGCCGTACCCCATCAACTAAAGGGAGATCACTATCGAGACTTTTCAATTGGGCTTCTGCACCATGCTCCGTAAAGCCCTCTCCCCTTTTTTTTTTTCGAAGCTGTTTAGGTACTCTTTTTATCCAATAACGTTTTCCCCTGAGTTCGAATTCGAGCTCGACTGAAGTAAGGAGATTTTCAGAGGCAAAATGGCTGCGTAAGCTTTCTCCATCTCGGTCTCTACCACTGGCTTTACCGTAAAGAGCATAACAGAGGGCATCGAAAATAGTGGTTTTCCCCGAACCGGTAGGTCCGGTTATCAAGAAAAGATTCCGGCCTTTTAGAAGAGTGAAATCGATGATCTGTTCCCCGGCATAGGGGCCAAAGGCTTTCATCGTCAGCTTAAGCGGTCTCATGTTACGCCCCCCCCTCTTCAGCTTCAGCTTCTTTAATAACTTCGGCCACAATAGCCTCTTTTTCTTCCGTAAAATCTTTGCCTGTTATATCGCCGTAAAAATCCCGGAATAATTCTAGCTTGGTCTTTTGCTTGTAGCCTTCCCCTGCTGAAGTTTTCTCTTCCCCTGAGTTTTGCTTGCTAATTTCGAACTCCAGGGCTAGAACATTAGGATAAATCGCCCGAAGCTTAGCCATTGGCTCTAGGAGTTCACCCTCATCTGTAAGAATCACCTGAAGATAATCCCGAACATTGGTATCTTGATAAACAGAAGGATCCAGAAGGGCTTTTAATTGTCCCTTAATTCGCCGAACATCTCTTAGGGGTGATAAATGCTTATATTCATACTCGACACACCCCTCAGCCCCAATATTGACAACTGTCACAGCCTTTTTCTGATTAACCTCGGAAAAAGAATACTTCAGTAAGGAACCGGCATAACAGACATTTTTACTTCCCGCGGTCTGCGGACCATGCAGATGGCCTAAAGCCGTATAAGTAAAATCCCTAAATCTCTGAACATCGACATAGTCCGCTCCTCCTACGGACTTTTCGGATTCACTTAGTTCCAGGTCCTCTAAACCCCTGACAAATCCATGGGTAACTAAAACATTCCTCTGGTCGGGCTTCCAGTTATTTTGAATGTTATCAATGATCGCCTGCATCGCCGTATCATGATCATGGATGTCATCTCTTTGGAAGACTTCCTTAACTACTGCAGGTGGGGCATAGGGAAGGAGATAAAAATTGACCGGACCATATTCGTCCTCCAAGGTAACCCTCTGAATATCCTTAGAGAAACGTCCCGCGATATGAAGTCCTCTAGCTTGGAGGATCTTGCTGCCAAATCCTAAACGATCGGGGCTATCATGATTGCCGGAAATAAGCAGCACCGGTATTTCCAGTTCCAGCAAAATGTTACTTAAGGTTTGATCCAGGAGTTCCACCGCTTCTACAGGGGGAACTGCCCGGTCATAAATATCTCCGGCAATTAAAAGGACATCAGGTTTCTCAGATTCCATCAGGGTGATTAACTGATCTAACACATATTCCTGATCTTGAGTCATATAGACTTGATTGATAATCTTCCCAAGGTGCCAATCCCCGGTATGGAAGATCTTCATAAGAGCACCTCCGTTTACTCACATGATTCTCTGTGACTTCTGTGACTTCTGTGACTTCAATAGTTTATTCATGTTGTTTATTCTTTAAAAACTGTTGAAATACCTTTCACTTAGAAATCCTTACGAAAATTTAAAATTCCGATTAAAAAACTATGGCTTTTAACCCAAAGAAAAACCTCACGCCATTTCGACTTTGAAAGTGCTGTGAGGTCTTAAAAGCATATTTTATTAGATCTTAAATTTACGGACCAAGGTGTTTAAGTTCTGAGCCAATTCTGTCTGGGTCTGAGCTACCCTGGCTACCTGATCCATCGCTTTAGCCGTTTCATCTATATTGTCGGCTATTTCTTGAGAACTGCTTGTCGACTCTTCTACTGCTGCCGCTACAGTCTCGATAGCCCTGTTAACCTGTTCTATAGAAGCAGCCATTTCTTCCGAAGTTGAGGCGAAATTTTCCGTAAGACTTCCAAATGTTTGGGCATCAGTAGCATACTGTACCCCTGTATCTACCATAACTTCATAGTCAGGTACTTCCTTTTCATCGATAAACTGCAAAATTTCCGAAGCATTTTGGGAAAGATTCCGGAAAGAGTTCTGAACTTTGACTATCACCTCCTGGATACCTGTTACAGTATTAGCCGACTGTTCCGCTAGTTTTCTTACCTCCTCGGCCACTACGGCAAAACCCCTGCCCTGCTCCCCGGCTCTAGCCGCTTCAATGGCAGCATTTAAAGCCAAAAGATTTGTCTGTCCGGCGATATCGGAGATTGTCTGGGCCATTAACTCTATTTCCTGGACAATTTCACCTTCTTTAATGGCTGTGATTATCCCGGTTTGTTTTTCACGATAGATATTATTAGCTACTTCCCTAGATTCCTGGGCGTTTAACTTCATTTGCTCAGCTCTTTTTTCAATATTCTGTACTGCAGTACTGCCTTCAAGTGCTTTCTCCGAAAGCTGGTTAGCACCCTTTTCCATCTCAATTCCCGAAGCCATTACTTCTTCTGTTGAAGCTGAAGTTTCTTCCATACCCGCTGCTATTTGCTGAGTGGCTGAATTTATATTTTGCCCTTGAGCTGTGATTTCTTCTGCCGAGGCTGATAATTCCTCGCTGGAAGCACTCATATCCTCGGCGGTATTTAAGACTTGTTTCAGAAGAATTCGTAAGTTCTTACTAACATCATTAAAAGCATGAGCTAAAGTTCCCATTTCGTCTTTTCTAGCCAGGAAAGTTTCCGGCACTTCAGCGGAAAAATCCCCTTGGGCATACAAATTAGCATGATCAACTAAAGCATTGATTGGGCGGCTAATTATCTTTCCAATTATTAAACTTAAGAAAATACCTAAACCCAAGCCTAAGAGAATCACGCTTAGAATAATAATTCTCGCCTTAAGGAAATAATTTTGGGAGGAGTTTTTTAAAATATCGCTTTGAATAATTGCTTGTTCAATAAGGCGGTCAATAATCTCTGCAGTTTTTAGGCGTTCTCCATCGGCTTGCTCACTTAATTCTATGGCAAGTTCAAAATTTCCTAGTCTAGCTACCTCAATGGCTCTGTCTCGGGCAATTCGGTACTTTTCTGTTTGCTCCTCATAAGCTTCTAAGAGTACCTTTTGTTCTTCCGTTAGTTCATATGTTTTATATTCTTCAATCAATGTATTGTTGTTATAAAAATGTTTTTGAATTTCGGAATAAGATTGTTCGATAATATTAGGATCATCAGAGGCTTGACCTTTCCATATTAATAACTGCATTTCGGATGCTACCTCAAGAAAGTTCTGCTTGACCGTCTCTAAAATAACTATGGGTCCTATCCCATCTTCATGTAAGATGTTGACGTTGTTGTTGATATTATTCATATACGTCATACCTATAACCCCGACTATGCTTATTAATATCGCCAAGATCAGAAAACTTAAAAAAAGCTTGGATCTTATCTTTAAGTTAAGGAACCATTTCATGATATTCCTCCCTATTTTAAATAAATTTAATTCTTACCTTAAAACCATCTATAAGCCATCTATCAATTCGACAAATATTACCGGAATCCTTTCCAAAATTGTAGGTATTTTGTTTATATAGGAATAAGGTCCTACTTCAAAAAAAACCAACAATTGCTTAAAGTAACTGCTGGATTCTCAGGTAAAGAGTATTGACCAAAAAAACAAACCTGCTTATAATTTTAAACTGAGCTTAGATGAAAACAGAATTGGTGGAGATAGGAATACAGACGGTCAATCTTTTCGGCTATACGCTTTATAATCTATTTGCTTTTTTTATTGTTTATGCCTTTCTTGGCTGGTGTCTGGAAGTAGCCTATGCTGCTGTAAACTCCGGGAAATTTGTTAATAGAGGATTTCTAAATGGCCCGGTATGCCCCATTTACGGTTTTGGGGTTGTTATAGTAATTATATGTTTAACGCCTTTAGCAGAGAACTTACCGGCTTTATTTATCGGTTCAGTTTTGCTTACTTCTCTTTTGGAGTATCTGACACTCTTTCCCTACACGACGCTCTTCCGATCTAGTGGTGGGATTATTCCGCTTGTCCTTTTAACCTTAAAGGTTATATTTGTCTAAAATTTTCACTGGCTTGGGGGATAGCTTGTGTTTTCGTTTTAAAAATTATCCATCCCTTTATTTACAAAGCAATCGACCTTATCCCTTTGCTTCTTGGTCATATTCTTATCATTTCGCTTTCGCTTTTATTTATTATTGATTTCGTGACAACTGCCGCCTCTATTTTAAAATTCAACAAACGGTTACGCCAAATTGAAGAGATTTCCTTACGCTTAAGACAGCATTCCGATGTCCTAGGCTCAAATATATCGGAGGATGTTTTAGTATTAAAAGCGAAACACGAAGAATTAGTAAACAAAAGACATTATATTCATTCCAGGCTACTGGAAGCCTTCCCCAATATGAAATCCAAAAAATACGTTAAGGCTTTTGGGATATTAAAGGAAAGACACCTCTCTATCAAATCCCAAATAAAAAAGTCTCCTAAATAACAGGCCTTTAATAATCACCTAATTTTGTTTCCAGCCTCTCACTAATAAAAGTAGAACCTAAGATAAGAATTCCCCCAACTAATTGGATCAAGGTCATGCTTTCGCTTAAGAAGATTGCAGCAATAATCACTGCCGAGATGGGGTCGATATAGCTTAAAACAGCGATAGTCTGTCCTTTTAGTTCCTTAATCGCCGTGAAATATAAGTAGTAAGCTATGCCGGTATGTATTACCCCCAGGATAAGGATTAAGAGCATAGAACTAGCATTCACACCCGCAAGGTTCATCTGGTCTTTAAGCAAAACATAGGGCAAAAGAACCAAAGCTGCAGTTATCAATTGAACTACAGTAGTCG
>CALBJS010000230.1 GCA_937892995.1 uncultured Peptococcaceae bacterium
AAACCTAGATATCGCCAAGACGACCGTAAGCATTCAGGGTTTTGGCAATGTGGGCGAGTATGCCGCCCGCTTGTACCAGCAAATGGGTGGTAAGGTGATCGCGGTATCCAGTTGGGATCAAAAAGATAAAAAATCCTATACCTTCCGCAATAAGGCTGGAATTGATGTAGTTAAGCTTGCTTCTATTAAAGATAGTTTTGGGACAATAGATAAGGAAAAGGCACAAGATATGGGGTGTGAACTACTGAGCGGAGAGGAATGGGTAGAACAGGAAGTGGATATTATTCTCCCTGCTGCCCTGGAGAACCAGATTACTCCTAATAATATGGGTAAAATTCACCCTCAAGTGAAAGTGCTTTGTGAAGCTGCTAACGGCCCTACCAACCCCGACTGTGATGATTTTATACGTAGCCGTGGTATTTATCTCATCCCGGATTTCTTATGTAATGCAGGCGGTGTAACATGCAGCTACTTCGAACAAGTACAATGCAATACTAATTACTTTTGGGATAAAGATGAAGTTCTAGCAAAACTTAATTCCAAGATGACTTCTGCATTTTTAGCAGTAAATGAACTCGCCCAAGAGAAAAATCTTTATATGCGTGATGCAGCCTATATTATAGCGGTAAAACGGGTGGCAGATGCTGTCCGTATGCGTGGTTGGGCTTAAGGCTAAGGCCCAAAAATACGACCCCGTATCACAAGTAAGGTGGTACGGGGTTCATCTTTTTTCTTCGTTTCTTTTTAAAAACTATTCCTACTCCATCTCTGATGGAAATTCCTGTTCACCAAACAGAATTTTATGTAATCTCGCCTGGAATCTAAAATCCGATAAATAGATATATACACATCATCTGCTTTGTAAAAAACAATATAGTTTCCCGAAATGAAATAGCGATAGTCAGTTGAAATATAAGCAAGTCTTGTCTTGCAAGAGGATTAATTCTAAGCTTAGGCATAAAATTATAACCCTAAATCATTTTTTACTTGTTCTTCAGTCAACCATTCATCACCGGTTTTAATAGTCTTTTCTGCTTCCATTAGCTTTGATAAAAGTTTTATCGTAGCTTGATTTTCTTGCTATTCTTTAATATCAAGAATAGCAAATCTACCCCTACCATTTTTGGTTAGAAAAACCGGTTCTCCTACTGCAATGTCTTTTAAGACTTCATTATAATTTCTCAAATCCGATACAGGTTTAATATTAGGCATAATATCAACTCCTTTTGCTGATATTATTGTATGCTTATCTTACTTAAAAAACGACCAAAAATTTTACAGCATTTCCCCATTCTTGCTATTATTATGTGTCACAATCGCATATTTTAATACTGAGCCATTCTCCATCTTTCGGACACTGTTTCGTGAACATGGTGTAAGGTGGACACACATTGACATCGACATTGACGTTTACGTTCATTTCATTGAATTTAACTGCGGAATAAGAGCACTCGGTCCTAGTTTCAGTGCTAACGTTCCTAGAAAAAAGGCTGTATTACATAGCACGATAGTTGCCCCGGCCGCCGTCCCCCAATAGTAGGAGAGAATAAGTCCTGTAATCCCTGCTAGGACACTAATCACTATGGCTCCAAGATGATAGGATTGCATATTAGTGGCCAGATTGCGTGCGGCTGCGGCAGGCAAGATTAGCAAGGAGTTAATAATAAGAATTCCGACCCATTGGATAGATACAGTAACTACCACCGCCACCAAAGCCGTAAACAGCACCTCCGTAAGCAAAACCCTCACGCCACGGCTCCGAGCCATTACCGGGTTAATACTTACCAAGAATAATTTATTAAACAGTAAAAACCAATAGATTAAAACCAGACCTAAAACAGTCCCCAAAGCGGCTATCTCCGAAAACGTGATGCTAAGGATATCGCCAATCAGAAAACGGGAATATCTGTTAAAGCCGCCTCCCCGGGAGAGTATTACTATCCCCAAAGCTATCGCGGAAGCTGAAAATACTCCGATGATAGTATCCGTGGAAGTTCTAGTCATTTTCTTGACTACACAAATGGTAAGGGCCATGACCAAGGCAAAAGCTAACATAGCTAGCAAAGGGTCTTTAAGTCCGATCATGACACCTAAAGCTATCCCCGTAAGTGCTGAGTGCCCTAAAGTGTCGGAAAAAAAGGCCATCCGGTTATTAACCACCATGGTCCCCAGCATTCCAAAAATGGGAGTAACGAGAATTAGAGCCAAGAGAGCATTTTGCATAAACAAATGTTGAGCCCACCCGAAGGGCAGGAGAGCAACAAGGTTATCCCAGAAAATCATTGCTGTACCTCCAAGAGCGATTCAGACTTATCAGCATGAGGTTAGTTGAGAAGATAAATCTCCTTTGAGCTTGGTTTTAAAAGTAGTCTTAAAGTTTTCATCTGCAAATACTTCCTCAGGTGTACCTATAGATTGGACAGAATGATTTAAGAAGATCATTCTGCGAGCATATTTAGCGGCAAGGGTAAGATCATGGGAGACGATAATGGCCGCAAAATCATATTCCCTTACTAAGCTCTCTACTAAGCGATAGAAGACCTCCAAATCGCTCTGATCTACCGCGGAGAAAGGCTCATCCAGCAAAAGAAGGTCTGGGATAGGATTAAGAGCTAAAGCTAATAGTACCCGTTGTAATTCTCCCCCGGAAAGATCCCCTAACCTCTTAGCCCACAAATGCCCGGCCTTGACTATCTCCAGATATCGATGCGTAGTTTCTTTGGCTTTTT
>CALBJS010000231.1 GCA_937892995.1 uncultured Peptococcaceae bacterium
CTTTGTAACCAATAACTCGAAAAGTGCTGTTGCTGCATCTGGGACTGTTTTAATAGCATAATTAATAATTACTCCATCTGGTTTATTAATTATTAACCTAATTTCTAAAATTAATACGGCTATTTCTCTCTCGATATCAGCATGTAGCCGTCGAGTATCGCTAATAACTTGTACTTTCCAAATAATAAAACCAACTATTAATCCAGTAATTAAACTATAAATTATTCCAGAACATAGGGATGCCCAAAAGGTAGTCCAAAAAGTGCTTACTTCAGAAATGCAAAAAAGAACGACACCAGACATGTTATTTTTCTCCTTTGTTCTTCTCCCTCTCTTTATCGCAGATATTTAACCCCTATAAATTTTCAAGTTATTACTACAAGATAATAAATGACTACCACCTTACCAAATATTTAAGAACTTAATTGTGTTCCAAGAAACTAGGTAAATCGTTTCAAATC
This sequence comes from uncultured Peptococcaceae bacterium, assembly GCA_937892995.1. Lineage (GTDB taxonomy): Bacteria > Bacillota > Desulfitobacteriia > Desulfitobacteriales > Syntrophobotulaceae > CALBJS01. Next base: position 462 of record CALBJS010000231.1, read on the forward strand.
AAGTTCGGCTTCAATTCGTTTCTTTTTTGCATCAATCATTCTTACAATAAACTCGTCAAAACCTTCTTTTGGATATAAGGGGTTTTCAATTCTTTTACCGTAGATAGAATTAGTTAATATAGAAAGAGCCGTACCAATACCCTGATAATGGTATCGTTGAATTTGTTCATACAATACTTTTAATTGACTTAAGTGTTCTATTAGATCAAATTCAGGAAATAATGAATATCCCATTTTTAAGCGGCGGTCAAGAATTTCTTGTAACCCTTTGTAAGTTACTTCTTCAGAGTTAGTACCTCGTCTAAAATATATCGAATTTTTTCTAATACCATCGCCGTCAGCCATAGAAATAAAGGGTATGCTTTCAGGGATGTCATTAACAATTATAACTTGATAGCATTTATCAATTAATTTTGGATATTCGGAAGCCTCATAGCTAAAATCAAGGACTTCATATTCTATTTTTTCGGGGATAAATGACCTAATTCCCTTATCTATATCAGCTTTATCCAACACATTTTTTATTCCACACGCATCAAAAGTCCCGTCTTGTAATTCAGTTACTCCTAATACAATAACACCCCCACCAGAATTCGCCATAGCTAATATATGCTTAGCAACTTTACTGAATTGCGGCCATTCATCTTTAAAATCAAGGTTTTCCAATTCTCCTATATTGTTTTTTAATATATCTTTCAGTAAATCGCGAGTTGGTTCCTCAAAAAATTTAGCTATACTTTCTTTAAAAGACTTTTTCAAAATAACTCCCCTCCATTAAGGACAATGTTACCCTTGACTACAGTATCAAGACTGCATTTTCTGAAAGCAAGTTTATTGGAAACATCTTTTGCTCAACAGTGTCCTGCCCCCGAGCTTGCTTTTGAGGTGTTGATTCACTGGCCGGATGTCGTAACCCATCTTCCGCACCCAGCAGATGGTCCTCAGCAGAGCAGGACGCTATCATCAGGTTAAAGAGAACCTGAAAGTTAAGGAAGTGCTCCACGAAGGCAACCGTTACATCGTTTGCTGCAACCTGGAAGAAGCAGAACATGATCGGCTTACCCGGGAAGAAATGGTAAAAAACTTGAACCACGACCTGTCGGACACTGGAATAAACAGAAGATCTGCGGTCATATTATGGTTTGTTTCCTTGCCTTTGTTCTGGAAGTATCACTGCGTAAGAAGCTCAAAGAGTTCGGTTGTAATGAACCATACAAAAACCTTATGACAGATCTTGAGCAATTAAAGGCCGAGATCGCTGTTGACAACCAGACATACCTGGCCAGAACAGGTCTCACGGGAAAAGCCTACGATGTGTTCACGGCAGTAGGTATAGGACCACCCAACAAGGTTCTTGAAGTTATGCTATCCTCCTGAATTAATCGTTAATAAAATGTTGTGGTACGTATTACTGTACGTCCTAAAACCGTTGATGCAACAGTTTTTTAAATGCTAGGCGTTAAATTTGAGTCTAATTAAATATATAAAACAATTAAAATAGTAAGCACATGGGTAACTCTACAGTATAAAGGTTCATATTATCCCGTTAGCTGGTATTCAACAAAAGCCCGGTGGTACCCGGTACCTTTGCGAGGGAAGGCGCTTTTGCTCCCCGAGCTTGCTAAAAGGGACACTTTAGAGTGGTATGAGGGACCATCAAACAATGATCGGCCATATTTTATGAAGTGGTTGGCGCTGCATAGGTAAGGGGGAAGCAAAAAGAACGTCCCCCTGCTTCCCCCTATCTGAAATCATCCAATATCCCCAAAATCTCCTCCCCATATTTACCCACTTTCACATCCCCAAATCCCGAAACCTTCAGTAGAGATGCCTTGGAATCAGGCATCTTTTTAATAAGATCTCGCATTTGTTTGTCGTTAAATATAAAGTACGGTTTAATATTTTCTTCCCTGCACTTTTCCAAGCGAAATGATTTAAGCTTCTGTACCAGCAATGCCTTATCCCTTGTTTTTTTTACTGTCGTTTGTCCTTTCATAACCTGGGCGATTTCCGGCTTCCCTTCACAAACTGCCCTATTATCTGTATTCATGTTACTAATAATTTCTTGATATTTCTTTGCATAGTCAGATTTATTCGGCGTATGCAATTTCAGCAATCTTTCAGCCCTTGCCTTCAAATCTTTATCATTATCTTCAGGGGATTTGGAATTATTGTAAACATCTTTTATGTATTGAATCAATTGATCGGCTCGGATAACCTTCTCCTGAATCTCCTTTTTTGCATTTTTTGCGTTTAATAACGTTTTAGGATTAGCCAAAACTACAATAGATTTAAAGAAATTATTGTAGAACTTGCAAAAAAGCGTTTTCATCAGAGTACTTGTTTTTGCGTCTTTCAATATCTGTTTTAATACCTGCAGGTGTCTTTGATTCTGTGTTATAGGTGAATAGATCCCCTCTCGGATACGTTTTCCATTGAATACATAGTTTCTAATAAAGTTTCCTTTATTGTCGATTTCGATGTCACCGATAAGATTCTTGCACTCGATGACAAATGTCATTTTTCTAGTTACCACTATAAAGTCTATTTGTGCAGTCAAATCCCCTGATTCAAGATGAATATCACGTAGAATATACATAGGCATGCCGCTATTTTTCAATTCAAATGCGATGTTATTCTCCCCGAATTCTCCAATGGAAGAAAATTTTATTTCACGATCTATTGTTTCTCTGACTGCTCCTTTTGCTACGTTTTGAAGGGCTTTCAGTCTGGAAATATAGTCTGTAACATCGCTTTCCTCTTTTAAAAAAACAGGCCTATCAAGTTTGTTAAAAAACGCCATGTTTACTCCTCCCTATTTTAGGTATCACGGGGTCGGCTCTTCTGATCCATTTTGGAATAGTGGTTTTCTGGGGCGGGGAAACGATGG